>JBFGFW010000214.1:0-4908 GCA_041579395.1 Sulfitobacter sp. | reverse complement strand
CGTATCGCCGTTGGAACGTAGGATGCGCGAAATTTCCGACATCCAGCGCGACATCTCAAGACGCCGTCGTCGTAGAATGGCGCTGCTCGCGGTGCGGCTTGCGTTTTTCGTGGGCCTGCCGACGTTCATGGGCGGCTATTATTTCTACAACATCGCCACGCCGATGTACGCCACCGAAAGCCAGTTCCTGATCATTCAGAACGAGGGTTCGGGAGGCCTTGGACCGCTTGGCGGGCTTTTGCCCACGCAATTTGCCAACTCGGCCGACAGCATTGCCACGCAAAGCTATCTGCAGTCCAAAGACGCGATGCTGCGACTGAATGCCGATGTTGGTTTTATTAACCATTTTTCGGACCCGACGATTGACCCGATCCAGCGGCTGGACGCGGGCGCGTCAAACGAAGAGGCATATAAATTCTATAAAAAGAACATCAAAATCGGGTATGACCCGACCGAAGGCATGATCCGGATGGAAGTTATCGCCGCAGACCCCAAAGTCGCCGCTGACTTTTCGGAGCACCTGCTGGATTACGCCGAAGAACGGGTCAATGCCCTGTCCCAGCAAAAGCGCGAGGACGGCATGCGCGATGCGCGCGAGGCCTATGACCAGACCGTTCTGAAACGTCGTCAGGCCCAAGAGGCGCTGATCAAGCTGCAGATCGAAAACGGTGTCGACCCCGAGGCTGTGATCGGGTCGATCCGGGGCCAGATCAGTAATTACGAGACATTGCTTTTAGAGAAGGAGCTTGAGCTGGCCGCGTTGCTGGACAACCCGCGTCCAAATCGCGCCAAGGTCGACGGCGTGCAGGGTGACGTGCGCCGCATCGGGGTGCAACTCGATAAACTGAATGACCGCATGAACAGTGCCACTGAAGGCACCAATTCTTTGGCCCAGCAAGCCGTCAGCCTACAGTTGGCACAGGCCGATCTGGCTGCCGCAGACGCGGCGCTGCAGGCATCGCAGACCCAAATGGAACAGGCGCGGACCGAAGCCAGCCGTCAGGTCCGTTATCTGACCGTCGCGGTGCGCCCGGTCGCATCCCAGACCGCATCCTATCCGCGCAAATTCGAGAACACGATTTTGACATTCCTTGTCTTTGCGGGCATTTACCTGATGTTGTCGCTGACATCATCTATCCTTAAGGAACAGGTAACAAAATGATCCACGTCACCGTCGGAAATGTCACCATCGGAAATGATCTTCCGCTGACGGTGATCGCTGGCCCCTGCCAGCTGGAAAGCGAAACCCACGCGCAGATGATCGCGGGCCAGATGAAAGAAGCCTGCGATGCAGTCGGCGCGCAATACGTATTCAAGGCCAGCTATGACAAGGCCAACCGCACCTCGCTGTCGGGCAAACGTGGCCTGGGGATGGACGAAGGGTTACGGGTGTTGCAGTCGGTGGGTAAAACGATCGGGGTTCCGGTGTTGACCGATGTGCACACCGAAGCGCAATGCGCCGCCGCCGCCGAGGCTGTCGATATCCTGCAGATCCCGGCATTCTTGTGCCGTCAGACCGACATGCTGTTGGCCGCTGGCAATACCGGGAAGGTGGTGAACGTCAAAAAGGGTCAGTTTCTGGCTCCGTGGGACATGCCCAACGTGGTGTCCAAGATCGAATCGACAGGTAACAAGCGCATCTTGCTGACGGAACGCGGCACATCTTTTGGCTATAACACCCTTGTAGCCGATATGCGCAGCCTGCCGCAGATGGCCAAGACCGGCTATCCGGTGGTGATGGACGCGACCCATTCGGTGCAGCAGCCCGGCGGTATGGGCGGGTCCAGCGGCGGTCAGCGTGAGTTTGCGCCGGTCATGGCCCGCGCGGCGGTTGCCATCGGGGTTGGGGCGGTGTTCATCGAAACCCACGAAGACCCGGATACCGCGCCTTCTGATGGGCCGAACATGATCCATCTGGATCAAATGCCAGTACTGATCGCATCGCTGATGCGGTTTGACGTGCTGGCCAAGCAAGACCCCATCGTCATCTAATCATCGTTGGCTAAAGTGTTGCGGCCTTGGCAAAGGCAGCAATCAGCCGGGCGTCTTTGACACCCGGTGTCATTTCGACGCCTGACGACACATCCACCTGCCGCGCGCCGGTCATCCGGGCAGCATCGGCCACATTCTCGGGCGTCAGCCCCCCCGCCAACATCCACGGCCTGGGCCAGCGACGCCCAGCGATCAGCCGCCAGTCGAAAGCCAACCCATTGCCGCCCGGCAAATTCGCGTCTTTCGGGGGTTTCGCATCGACCAAAATCTGGTCGGCAACGGCCATATAGGCATCAAGCTGCGCCAAATCGTCAGCTTCCGCCACCCCAACGGCCTTCATCACGGGCAAGCCATAGCGGGCCTTGACCTGCGCCACCCGGCCGGGCGTCTCGTGGCCGTGCAGTTGCAGCATATCAATAGGCACAGTTGCCAGCAGCGCATCCAGGAAAGCATCATCCGCATCCACGGTCAGCGCGACCTTGCAAATGCCCTGCGGCACATCGATGGCCAAGGCGGCGGCCGCATCCAACGACACATTGCGGGGGGATTTCGCAAAAAAAACAAATCCGACATAGCGCGCACCCGCCTCTGCCGCGGCCGCGACATCGGCGGCACTGCGCAGGCCGCAGAATTTGACATGCAAGGGCGTGGTCATACGGATCTACCTGGGGCGCAAGATGCCCCGACGGTCTTAGCTGGCTTGGTCAAGCAGCGCCAGAACGTCATCCTGGCCCTCGTGCTTTTCGCCCTTCAGACGTGCAACTTCGCGCTCAAGCCGACGCATCTCGCGGGCCTGACGGGCGGCTTCGGCGCGCTGGCCGTACTCGCGGATCCATTCCCAGACGAAACCGACCAGCAAACCGGCAACGATGCTGCCCAAAATAACGATGAACAGCGGCAACTGTATTTCAGGATTGAGCGCGAACCACCCAGATACCTCTGCGGGCAGAACCTTGAGCGACACCATCGACCGATTGGCCAAGGCGACGGCAATCAACGCCAGCGCAAAAACAGCGATGCAGAGGTAACGAACATAACGCATTAGGATTTCCCGTTCAAACGATCACGAAGCAGTTTGCCGGTCTTGAAGAACGGCACGTGTTTCTCTTCTACATGAACGGTTTCACCAGTGCGAGGGTTCCGTCCAATCCGCGCGTCACGTTTTTTGACCGAAAATGCACCAAAGCCGCGCAACTCGACCCGATCGCCCTGCGCCATGGCACCGGTGATCTCTTCAAAGATTGTGTTTACGATCCTTTCGACGTCACGCTGATATAGATGTGGATTGTCATCTGCTATCTTCTGAATCAATTCCGACCGGATCATTTCGACCCCTCCCCCGAGATGGTTGTTATTTATTTTGTTTCGCAACTATAGCAAAACAAACGTGTTCGGGAAGTCACCCAAATCACCATAAAGGGTATTTCGCGCGCGGAACCTTCTGTTTTTGAGCGCTTTTTTAGCGATGCCAGTCGCTGCTTCCAACCAATCGCTGTGATGGCATTGATTTCCCTACGTCGCTGCAACCCGATTCGGACGCAAAAGGGCCCCGCAGAATGAACTGCGAGGCCCCGATTTCTAGCGAATGCGCCGGTTAGGCTTAATCGTCACCTTTCAAAGCGGCACCCAGGATATCGCCCAAGGATGCGCCAGAGTCGGACGAGCCATACTGCTCAACCGCTTCTTTTTCTTCAGCAATCTCACGTGCCTTGATCGAGACGCCCAAACGGTGCGCTTTCGCGTCCACGTTGGTGATACGTACGTCGACCTTGTCACCGACCGAGAAACGCTCGGGGCGCTGTTCGGCACGGTCACGCGACAGATCAGAGCGACGGATGAAGGCTTTCATGCCCTCATATTCGACTTCGATGCCACCGTCTTCGATGGAAGTCACAGTTACCGTCACAACGGACCCGCGCTTAACGCCGCCCACTGCTTCTGCGAACTTGTCGCCACCGACACCTTTGATCGAGAGGCTGATGCGCTCTTTCTCAACGTCGACTTCGGACACGACGGCCTGAACCATGTCGCCCTTGCGGTAGTTCTGGATGGCGTCTTCGCCACGCTCGTCCCAAGACAGGTCTGACAGGTGAACCATGCCGTCGATGTCGCCCGGCAGGCCGACGAACAGACCGAATTCGGTGATGTTCTTGACTTCGCCTTCGACTTCCGTGCCCTCGGGGTGTGTCTCAGCGAACACTTCCCATGGGTTACGCATTGTCTGCTTGAGGCCAAGGGAAACGCGGCGCTTGGCACCATCAATTTCCAGAACCATGACTTCGACTTCCTGGCTGGTCGAAACGATCTTGCCGGGATGCACGTTCTTCTTGGTCCAAGACATCTCGGAGACGTGCACCAGACCTTCAACGCCGGGCTCGAGCTCAACAAATGCACCATAGTCGGTGATGTTGGTCACGCGACCGGTGTGCACTGATTCCAGTGGGTACTTGCCCTGCACCAGATCCCATGGATCTTCCTGCAACTGCTTCATACCCAAGGAAATGCGGTGTGTTTCCTTGTTGATCTTGATCACCTGCACCTTGATCGTCTCGCCGATGGCCAGGATCTCGGACGGGTGGTTCACACGGCGCCATGCCATGTCTGTAACGTGCAGCAGGCCGTCAACGCCGCCCAGATCAACGAACGCACCGTATTCGGTGATGTTCTTGACCACGCCGTCAACTTCCTGGCCTTCGGTCAGGTTGCCGATGACTTCTGCGCGCTGTTCGGCACGGGATTCTTCAAGGATCGCACGACGCGATACAACGATGTTACCCCGGCGACGGTCCATTTTCAGAACCTGGAACGGCTGCTTCAGACCCATCAGCGGGCCGGCATCGCGCACGGGGCGCACATCAACCTGAGAGCCGGGCAGGAACGCGACAGCACCGCCCAGATCAACGGTAAAGCCACCTT
>JBFGFW010000213.1:0-4940 GCA_041579395.1 Sulfitobacter sp. | reverse complement strand
GATGCGGCTTCGCCAAGGATCGGCGCTCCAAGAATGATCTCGTCCACGGCGAAATTGGCGACATCAACCGCCACCGGCAGGTCGGGAATGGTGGGAAAGGTGAATGGTTTGGCTTCGGGATCGGGCAATCCGGTGTCTTGCGCCACCGGCAGGCGCGGCACCGACAGGCGCTTGGCGGTCAGCGCCTGAACCTCAAGGCGGCCCCGCAGCAGTGCCGATCTGTTCCAATCCAGCTCGACGTCTTCAAGCGTCAGCCAGACACCCTGATCGTCCGAAATGGTCATCCGATCGAACGACGCCGCCGAACTAAGCGCGCCTGAAAAACCATCTATGCTGACAACCCTGCCCGCGCCGCTCAGCGCGTTTTGAATGGTGCGGGTCAAGAACCCCTTGTCGTCATCCTGCGCCGTGGCCGTGGTGGCCAACAGGATCATCGTCAAAACAAGAAAGCGGCGTATGAAGTGACTCAAAACGACTGTCCAATACCAATATAAACCTGAAAATTCTCGCCCGTTTCGGGGCCGGATGTGGGTACGGCCAGATCCAGCCGGATGGGGCCGATGCCCGTGGCATAGCGCAGCCCCAGACCGGCACCCGAATGCCACTCGCCGGACCCGTCATAGAATTCTTCGGACCCGATATAGCCGACATCGGCGAAAGCGACCACGCCGATCTTTTCGCGCACCTGAACGCGTGCCTCGGCGGACAGGCCAAGGAAACTGCGCCCGCCGACGGTGTTGCCACCGCCCAGATCAACGCCAAGCGTCTGATAGGGTTGCCCCCGCACCGTGCCACCGCCACCCGAATAGAAAAGATAGTCCGCCGGGGCCTGCGCCAGCGTCGGGCCGTACACCGACCCCAACTGACCGCGCAGTGCAAAGGTGACGGGCCGTGCTGTGCCAAAGGTTTTGTAGCCGCGCACGTCGACATAGGTGCGCAAACCCGTCGCAGAGCCCGCCAACGACACGAATGGCGTCAGGCTGGCCTTGGCGAAATATCCGTCTTTCGCATCAAGGCGATTGTCCCGGTAGTCATGCTCGGCACTTAGCGGCAACGTCAGCAAGGTGTAGTCCCTGCTGCCAAAGGCGTCGCGGGTCGAGGCGGTGCGAAGACCCACACCCAAGGTATAGGTCCGCTCGGCGCTGGCGATGCGTTCGATGCCCATTTCCAGACCAAGCTGGCGGGAAAAGAAATTCACTTCGTCCAGTTGCTCGATCTCGGCCAAGGCATAGAAATTCGTGTCGGCGTTAAAAGTCGCGGGCCGTTTGAAACGGGCGCTCAACAGATAATCGGTACCGCCTGAATTGCCGCCGATGCCCTTCACCTTGCCTTCGATGCGCAAGCGTTCCGCGCCACCCAGAAGGTTGCGGTGCAGCCAATAGCTGCTGAGTGTGACACCCTCAAGCGACGATAATTCGGCCCCGAAGCCCAAACGCCGCGGCGGTGCGTCAGTGATCTGGGCCGTGATGGGCAGGACGTCGGGCGCAACGATCTGATCCGCTTCGATCATCGCGACCGAACTGAACGCCCCTGTCCGGCGCAATCGGGCGGCCGCCAGATCAAGCTCTTCCTGACTGTACACCTGCCCTGTGGGCAATCCCGCAATCTTGAGGATGCGGCGCGTGCGCACCGCACTGTCGCCTTTAACCGTCAATTCACCGAACCGCAGACGCGGACCGGGGTTCAACGTGAGTGTGGCGCTGAGCGTGGCGTCGGGTACCCGTGCGGTCAGCTTTTGATCGGACAACGCGGCCTTGGCGTGACCCTGGTCGCGCCAGCCTTCGATTCCGGCCGCGACCGTTTTTTTAAGCACCCCCAGACTGGCGGTTTGCCCCGCGGCGAATTCGTCGGGAAGCTCGGTGTCGGGAGCGACCGGTTTGATCTCGGCCCTGGCGAAAGTAAATTTCTTGCCGGTCTCAATCGCAATCACGGTGCGGTCAATGCGACCGGGCGGAGACACCGGTGGGATGGACGCGGCATCGATGCCGTCCAGCGTGATCTTAATGACTGCCGCGAAATAACCCTGATCATATAGCACGGCCAGCAACCGCGCATAATCGGCCTGTGCTGCGGCAAGCAGTTCCTGAGTGCTGGGGTTGGCGTCTTCAGCGGTCTGTTCCCGCAACAACGATCCGCCCGCGACGACCTCGTACAGGTCAGAACCTTCTTCGACCCCGGTGATGTCCAGCGTCGCGGCAAAACCGGCGCTGCCCGCCCATCCAAGTGCCATGGCAGTCGACGCGGCCCGCAAATAGCCCTGAAACCCAAATCGTGTTAGACGCGCCATGCGGGACTCCTGTGGTCAAGAAAACGAGCGAACCGTCTGTCGTAACCTAGACCGATCTGGCGCATCGTCAGCAGTTTAACTCATTATTATTGATTACATAGCGGAAACAATTGTCGTGTCGCAAACAGTCTCTGGGGCATTTGCGCGATTGTGAACACCAAATCTGGTAATTATCGCGTTTTCCATGTGGTTGCGCGGAAGACTGCCACTGATTTGGCTGCTATGCACGAATACGCCCGCCAAACGAATGTTAGGCGGGCGCGTTCAGATTGTGCCTTTTCGGGCAGGGGAACCTGTCAGATCAGGCGGATTTGGCCAGATCGCGCAGCACGTAATGCAGCACGCCACCGTGCTCGATGTACTCAATCTCGATCGCTGTATCGATGCGGCACTTGATCATGATCTCTTTCACGGTCCCGTCTTCCATGGTGATCGTGCATGGTACTTCCTGCAAAGGCTTGATCGTATCCAGGCCAGAGATCGACACGGTTTCCTGACCCGTCAGGCCAAGGCTTTTGCGGGTCTCGCCCTTGGTGAATTCGAACGGAATCACGCCCATGCCCACCAGGTTCGACCGGTGGATACGCTCGAAATTCTCGGCAATGACCGCCTTCACCCCCAAGAGCGCCGTTCCCTTGGCCGCCCAATCGCGCGAAGACCCGGCACCGTATTGTTCACCGCCAAAGATGACCAGCGGCGTGCCCGCTTCTTGATAGGCCATGGCGGCTTCAAAGATTGATGTCTGATTACCATCGGGGCCCTTGGTATAGCCGCCTTCGACCCCGTCGAGCATCTCGTTCTTGATGCGGATGTTGGCGAAGGTGCCGCGCATCATCACCTCATGGTTGCCACGACGGCTGCCATAGGAGTTGAATTCGCGCACTGGCACCTGACGTTCAATCAAGTACTGACCGGCAGGCGTGGTTTCCTTGAACGATCCGGCCGGGCTGATGTGGTCGGTCGTGATCATATCGCCCAAGACTGCCAGCACTTTTGCATCCTTGATGTTGGAAATCGTGCCCGGCTCTGGCGACATGCCTTGGAAGTAAGGCGGATTTTGCACATAGGTCGATGTAGGCGGCCAGTCATAGGTCTTGCTGTCGGTCGTCTCGACGGCCTGCCACTTTTCATCGCCCTTGAAGACGTCGGCGTATTTTTCCTGGAATGCCGCGCGGGTCACAGTCTTTTCGACCAGTTCAGCGACCTCCTGGCCGGTGGGCCAGATGTCCTTGAGATAGACGTCGTTGCCGTCCTGGTCCTTGCCCAGCGGGCTATTGGCCAGATCGACGTTCATGTCGCCGACCAGCGCATAGGCCACAACCAGCGGCGGCGATGCCAGATAGTTGGCGCGGACATCTGGGCTGATCCGCCCTTCGAAATTGCGGTTGCCCGACAGGACGGACGTGCCGATCAGATCGTAGTCATTGATCGCCTTGCTGATCGCAGGCTCAAGCGGGCCAGAGTTGCCGATACAGGTCGTGCAGCCATAGCCGACAAGGTTGAACCCGATGGCGTCCAGATCTTCCTGCAGGTTCGCCGCCTCAAGATAGGCGGACACCACCTGGCTTCCCGGTGCGAGCGAGGTTTTCACCCATGGCTTGCGGGTCAGACCCAATGCGCGCGCCTTGCGCGCAACAAGACCCGCACCGATCATCACATAGGGGTTCGATGTGTTGGTGCATGATGTGATCGACGCAATGACGATCGAACCGTCATGCAACTGGTAATGACCATCATCGGTTTGCACATAACCGCGCACGTGGTGGCCGACATCGCCGGGGATCTCCTGTGGTTCCGGCTGACCGCCCTCGCCTTCCCAACGCACCTCCGCGCTTTCGGTGCTTTCCTTGCCGTTGCGCACACCGCTGACATATTCCGCGAATGCCGTGTGCGCCGACGTCAGCGCGATGTAGTCCTGCGGGCGCTTTGGGCCTGAAATCGCAGGCACGATCGTGCCCATGTCAAGCGTCAGCGTGTCCGTATAGATCGGCGCATAGTCATCGCCGCGCCACATGCCGTTCGCCTTGGCATAGGCTTCGACCAGCTCGATGCGGGCTTCGTCGCGGCCAGTGGTGCGCATATAGCGCAGGGTTTCGCCGTCAATCGGGAAGAACCCACAAGTCGCCCCATATTCGGGGGCCATGTTGGCAATCGTCGCACGGTCCGCCAGGGGCAGTGTATCCAGCCCGGCACCGTAGAATTCGACGAACTTGTTGACCACACCCTTGGCGCGCAGCATTTCGACCACTTTCAGCACAAGGTCTGTGCCGGTGGTGCCTTCCATCATTCGGCCAGTCAGCTCGAACCCGACAACCTCTGGGATCAGCATCGAAATCGGCTGGCCCAGCATCGCGGCCTCGGCCTCGATCCCGCCAACGCCCCAGCCCAGTACGGCCATGCCGTTAACCATGGTGGTGTGACTGTCTGTGCCGACCAGTGTATCGGGATAGGCTACATTTACACCGTTCTGATCCTTGTCGGTCCAGACTGTCTGGGCCAGATATTCAAGGTTGACCTGGTGGCAGATGCCGGTACCGGGGGGACGACGCGGAAATTGTTGAACGCTTTCTGGCCCCACTTCAAAAAAGTATAGCGTTCGATATTGCGTTCGTATTCGCGGTCGACGTTCATCTGAAAGGCACGCGGGTTGCCG
>JBFGFW010000212.1:0-4945 GCA_041579395.1 Sulfitobacter sp. | reverse complement strand
TGTGCCCTGCGACCCGGTAAGGCCCTGACAGATCACTTTGGTGTTTTCGTCTATGAGTACGGCCATATCGGGCGTCTCCTTTTTGTTTTGACGGCAGTGCCGCCCCGTTGATCAATTCTGTTTTCTGTAAACACCGCATGTGCGACGCCTATGGAATCTCGTGTCTGGTTCAGCCGCTGTGCAAAGATGCCATAGACTGGCCCGGCTCTTTCGTGGCCTTGGTTCTAACCGTCATGACGGCCCGGAAATATAGTATTCCTTGCCTGTCCGGGTGCCATCTACTGCAACGCAGTAATTCTCGGTGCCCCCCCGTGAGCCGAAACCAATCTGAGCGCTTCCCGATTTTAGTTTATAGAAGATAAAGACAAGGTCTTCGAAACCCGCCACCGGCAGTTTGCCAAACTGTGATGTTCCGAACTGTCCGCTTGCAATAACGGCGGTCACCCGTGAATTGTTGTTCAATCCATCGGCACAGTAGGTGTCGAAGATGAATTTGGTTTCGGATTGCTGAGCGGACCCGGATGCGAGAGCCGCCATCGGTGCGGCTACCGCAGAAATCGGTTTGCCCTGCGCCAACGCCGATGGGCTGGGATGGACGGCTTGGGGGCCATTCCGAACGGCAATGTTGCCATCCCCACAGGCGGCGAGGCCAGCAAGGACCGCTGCTATCAATGTGACACGTGCGACTTTCAAATTTTGAACCCTTTGCATGTTCAGTTCGCAATCCCGAGCCCGTCAAAAAGACGGTCAACGGCCATGAATGTTTTCGCATCCCGCCTCCCAACATGCACGACCGCCACGCGCCCGCGCAGCAGTTCGCGCCCTTCGATCAGCGCGGTACCTGGCAAGGGGGCGTGCGTCGACGGCAGTGCAATTGCAGTCCCGAAGATCGGCGGAGTCGCCATTTGAACGCACAGTGCGTCGATGGCGGCGTCAGTGTGATCGCCGTCAAAGGCGACTTCGCAACGCCGCTCGACACCTGCGGGAAGATTGTCGTCCGATGGCTCGAGCGAGACGTCCCAGAATGTCAGGTCAAACGGCAATGGGGCACCGACATCACGTTCCATATTCGACGTGATCTGTGATTCGGTCTGGCCTGCCTGAAAGCACCAGGCGTTGAATGCCGTGATCGCTGCATCCGACCCGACCGCAGCGGCGGGTGTGTTCAGCATAAGGCCGAGGAACAGGCAAGCGATCACGCGCATCAGTAAAGCGCATCTTCTTCGTCGACAGCCGCATCCAGCGCGCGGATCGTCAAAAGGCCAAGCCCCATTATCATCAGCGACCGACCGATCGACCCGGTCAGGTTGCTGGGCAGGATGTCCGCCAGCCCATCGCGCGATTTGCGCGCCATCCGGCGGATGCCACGGTCATTCCGATCGCTGCCGTCAGGTTCGGGCAAGGACAGAAACGTTGGTTGTACCCGCCGCAATATCAGGCCTGCGGCAAGCAGCGCGATACCCGCCACGAGGGGCGACGTGCGAGGGGAGTTTTCCGTTGAATTTTCCATTGCCCTGACCCTTATCCTTTCACCGCTTTCACGATCTTTTCCGCGCCGTCCTTCATGTTGTCGGCCGCAATCACATCAAGCCCCGATGAACTGATGATTTCCTTACCCTTTTCGACATTCGTCCCTTCAAGGCGCACGACAAGCGGTACTTTCAATCCGACTTCTTTCACGGCGGCGATGACACCTTCGGCGATGACGTCGCAACGCATGATGCCGCCAAAGATGTTGACCAGAATGCCTTTGACCTGCGGGTCAGAGGTGATGATCTTGAATGCTTCGGTGACTTTTTCCTTGGTGGCCCCGCCGCCAACGTCCAGAAAGTTTGCAGGCTCTGCACCATAAAGCTTGATGATGTCCATGGTGGCCATCGCCAGACCCGCGCCATTGACCATGCAGCCGATTTCGCCATCCAGCGCGATGTAGTTCAGGTCGTATTTCGACGCCTCCAGCTCCTTGGGGTCTTCTTCGGTGGTGTCGCGCAGTTCGGCGATGTCGCTGTGGCGATACATGGCGTTGCCATCAAAGCTGACCTTGGCGTCCAGAACCTTAAGGTCGCCGCCATCGGTGACGATCAGCGGGTTGATCTCAAGCATCTCCATGTCTTTTTCGACGAACGCCTTGAACAATTGACCCATCAACGTGACGCATTGCTTGACCTGTTTGCCTTGCAGCCCAAGCGCAAAGGCGACGCGGCGGCCGTGAAACGGCTGAAATCCGGTGGCGGGATCGACCGAAAAGCTGATGATCTTTTCAGGCGTCGACGCTGCGACTTCTTCGATGTCCATGCCGCCTTCGGTCGAGCAAACAAAGCCGATGCGTGAAGTCTGACGATCTACCAGCAACGCAAGATACAGTTCTGTTTCGATGCCCGAACCGTCTTCGATGTATATACGGTTGACCTGCTTGCCGGCGGGGCCTGTCTGGTGCGTGACCAGCGTGCGGCCCAGCATTTTCTTGGCTTCCTGAGCGGCCTCTTCGACCGATTTCGTCAGCCGGACGCCACCTTGGTCGCCAGCGTCCGCTTCTTTGAATTTACCCTTGCCGCGCCCGCCTGCATGGATCTGCGCCTTTACCACCCAAAGTGGCCCGTCCATTTCACCGGCGGCAGATTTTGCATCTTCGGCTTTCAGCACGACCCGGCCGTCGGACACTGGCGCGCCGTAGCTGCGCAAAAGGGCTTTCGCCTGATATTCGTGGATGTTCATGAAAAACGGTCCCGTTTTTTTGTTCCAGTCAAATCGCGGTATACGATTGAGTCTTGATACTGGGTAAACATTTTTTACAGGAGTTACAGGATTTTCCAGCAGAAAGTGACATTTGTGATCACACGGTTTTGGGGTGTGATCACAAAAAATCAAATGTGGCCAGAAAACGCTATCGCTTCATACAAGGCGGTCAGTCTTTTAGCGCGAATTGGTAGGAATACCATTTAAATGCACCGCAAAGCGTAATTCTTTGGCCTGGCGGAAGCCAATGCGCATGACGCTGTAGGAATGATTCGGCGGCAGCCTTGAGACTTTCAGGAAAGCACGTCGTCAAACTTGGCGCGCGAAAGCGTTTGCAGACGCGACCGCTACAGCGATCCGCTTCACTTCGGCATCAGTGCCCAATAATCGAGATCCAGCAGAACGTCAGGCAGGTATTTGCCGTCGGCCCCTTTAAGCTTGAACGGTGTGCCACCCTTTGTCGCTACAAGCCGCAAGCGGATGGCACCGACACCAGGTGCCGCGGTGTCCGCCTTGTCCAATACTTCGGACCATGCCCGGATCGTATCGCCCGCCAAACAAGGATTGGCGTGTGCGCCGCCATTCAGCCCCACGACCATCTGCGCATTTGCCAGCCCATTGTACGAAAGGGCGCGCGCCATCGAAATGACATGCCCCCCGTAAATCAACCGCGACCCATCAGGGCGCGCGGAGGTGTCAAAATGAACCTTTGCGGTGTTCTGCCACAAACGGGTCGCCATCATGTGTTCGGCTTCTTCGACGGTGACTCCGTCAATGTGGTCGATCATCTCACCGATCTGATAATCACCCCAGCGGTGTGGCTCACCTGCCATGGTGAAATCGTAGTTGGTGAAATCCAGATCGTCCGGGATGTGCAGCTTGCCGACGCTCAGCGCCTTTGGCAGGTTGGGCACGACTTCGGCGGGGGCAGGAGCGTCGGCGTCGCGTTTGCGCACCATCACCCAGCGGACATATTCCAATACCTTGGCGTCATCTTGGTTGAAACCGGTGGTCCGTACGTAAACCACACCGGTCTTGCCGTTCGAGTTCTGCTTGAGGCCGATCACTTCGGACTCGGATCGCAGCGTATCGCCGGGCCAGACCGGGGCCAGCCAGCGGCCCTGAGCATACCCCAGATTGGCCACTGCGTTCAATGAAACATCGGGCACGGTCTTGCCGAACACGATGTGAAACGTGATCATATCGTCGATGGGGCTTTGCGGTAGTCCGCAGCTTTGGGCGAACTGGTCCGAAGAATAAAGCGCATGCCGCGATGGATAAAGCGCGTGGTATAGCGCCCGTTCGCCGCCCTTGACCGTGCGCGGCACGGCGTGGTGCAGGGTTTGGCCGACCTTATAATCCTCAAAAAAGCGGCCCGCGTTTGTTTTGGCTTTCTCCATCAGAATGCCCCCAGCTTTGTTTCAGGCGTGTAGGTGCCTTCAACGTCCTTGATCACGGCCTGACCGCAGCGCATGACGCCTGCCGCGGCGTCCCAGGTTTGGGTAGGCGTGCCATACAATTCCCAGCCCTTGTTCAGAGCATCGGTCACTTTGTGACAAAAAGCAGACGTGTCCTCTTCGGACAGAAAACGGTAGAGCTTCATAATTGTGCTTTCAGTAAATCACGAAAAGGGCGACACGCCGAGCCAGCTGTGGATGGCGCTGACGATGATCACAACCACCAGCGTGATGACGGTCAGCCGGATGTAGGTGGCCTTGCCTGCGTGAGGCGGCGGTGTCCAGTCCGGCTCTGCTTGGTTGATCAGAACGACGGATCCGACGGCCCACAACAGCATGGTGCCGAACAACAGGATCGATGCCAGATCGCCGTTGACCAGCAAATGCGCGACAGCCCAGATCTTTACGGCCAGCAATTGCGGATGGCGGGTTTTATAGGCGGGCCACGCCTTGGCCCCTTTGGCTGCACTTGACCCAAAGACCCAGAACGCCAGCACCATCAAGATGTTGTTTACGGGAACCAGAAGGCTGGGCGGGTTCCAGATGTCTATAAATGCGGCTCCACGGTATCCGATAATGATCATCACCAATGACACGACAAGAGCGACCGCAATTATGCCTTTGCCGCGTTCGCCCAAAGCGGCGCGCCGTTTAGGCATCAGCCGCTTGAAATAATGTGCGCCGACCCAAAGGATCAGGCCGAGCACCAATAACATCATCATGGGGTCTGCTCCGAATTCAGGGCCGCAATC
>JBFGFW010000211.1:0-4974 GCA_041579395.1 Sulfitobacter sp. | reverse complement strand
TGGCGACGGTGGTGACCAAGCTGCTCCTGCAGACAGATGCCGATTACACGTTTTTCGGAGAGAAGGATTACCAGCAGCTTCAGGTCGTCCGGCGTGTCGTCGCCGACCTTGACCTGAAAACCGAGATTATTGCCTGCCCGACGGTCCGCGAGGACGACGGCCTTGCCATGTCTTCGCGCAATCTCCGGCTAGATTCTGAAGCCTGTCAGATGGCTCCGGTGATCGGGCGCGTACTTGAGAGCGCGGCCAATGTGATCTCTCAGGGCGGCAACGTCGCGCACGCGCTTGAGACAGCCCGCCAGGCCCTGCTCGTCGCTGGCTTTGATGCCGTAGATTATGTTGAGTTGCGCAACGATCCCCACTTACAGCCGTTGATGAAATTGGACCGTCCCGGCCGTCTGTTCGTTGCTGCCTGGCTGGACGGAGTGCGACTTATCGACAACTTACCGGTCAAAGTCGCATTTAACGCGCCAATAGACTCCGGAAAAATACCTGAACCCGCCTGACGTCAAACACACGCGAGTTTTTTGAGTAACGCCACTGGCCACTGGCCATTGCCCACCGAGACAGCGTCAAAGCTGGAACCTCTCCACGTTTCAGGTCTGATGCTACGCCACAACCTCAACAACAGCACCCGTGCGACAAATCTGTTTCACATACCTGAAGCTGCGAGATGAAAGGGTTAAGGCAGTATAATCGTTGCGACCGGCAACGCCTGGCATAGCCAGTTGATTGGCTTTGAAAACTCGACCATACTGCAAGAGGTCTGATCTCTGCCGACCACCTCCGGGCCGGACAAAACCCGCTACATGTCAATGCTGTTGCTACAAATTCATTTTGTATCGCTGGCCAGTGCCATCACGTGAAACTATAAAGTCAGCCTACATTGCGGCCAACGCAGCCATAACCCGAGAGTTCGATGCAAAACGCCGCGAAGCCTTCCAACGACCACCCAAGGCATGAGAGTGTAGCGAACGACCGCTTTCGCTGGAGCAGCGCGACGCGCCTGTGCGTACACGGACAGACCATCAACGCCGAAATATCCAGTACAACTGCCGCTACTGACTGCATTCACGACCTGCGGAACGCCATCCTCAATGGCCGTGACTTTTCCATCGGTCCGGACGGCATTGCCAGGTTGCCACAGGCTCCCGCTGCACCGGGGGTCTCCCACAGCAGCTCGGGCGGGACAACCGGCGCGGCCAAAGCGATCCGGCGCAGCCATCGTTCATGGATTGCCAGCTTTGACATTGCCCGGGACCACTTTGATCTGTCCGAAGGCGATGTCTATGCCGTACTCAGTCTCCCGACACATTCGCTGGCGCTTTTTGCGGTTGTCGAGGCGGCGCATCTGGGTGCTGATCTGCACTTGCTGGCGGGGCTGCACCCGCGCGCGCAAGTTGCGCAGTTGGCGCGGGCAGGCACGACAGTGCTTTATGCCACTCCAACCCAGCTGCGGTTGCTCTGTGATGCAGGTGGCGAAATCCCGTCGCTGCGCCAGATCCTGTGCGGCGGCGGGCGGATGCCTAAGGGGTTGCGCGCCCGTCTTGCCACGCTTTGCCCACTCGCTTGTGTGATCGAATTCTACGGCACCTCGGAAACCAGCTTTATCGCATGGGGCGACGGCTCTGGCCCCGACGGTTCGGTCGGCAAAGCCTATCCGGGGGTCGAGATCGAAATCCGCAAACCTGTCGGTGATACGGGCGAAATCTGGCTCCGCAGCCCCTATCTGTTTGACGGCTACGCCGAAGGCCAAAGCAGCGAAACCCGCTGGGAAGACGGCTTTGCCACCGTGGGTGAACTGGGGCGCATCGACCCCGCGGGCCATATCTTTGTTGCCGGACGGCACAGCCGCATGGTCACCATCGCCGGTCAGAACGTTTTTCCCGAAGATATCGAAACGCTGCTGCAAAGCAGTCCCGATATCCCCCATTGCGCGGTGATGCCCCTGCCCGACGATCTGCGCGGCACGGTGCTGGTTGCAGTGATTGCCGGACAGCCGGATGCAGGCCAAGCGCAGGAATTAATCGCCCTCTGCCGCACCGTTTTTGGCACGCTGGCCGCGCCCCGTCAGGTGATTTCTCTGCCGGACTTTCCGCTGCTGCCTTCGGGAAAGCCCGACCTGCGGACCATCGCGGCACTGCTTGAGGCACGCGCATGACCGGTGTGCAAACCCTGTCGGCCATCCGCTCTCCGGTTGCGCCACGCGGCGGTGCCCTGGCCTGTTTCGCACTGCACGATCTTGGCGCGCCGGTGTTGCAGGCCGCGATTGCCGCAGCGGGGCTAACGCCGGAGGCGGTGGACGAAGTCATCATCGGCAACGCATTGGGCGGCGGTGGCAATCCCGCACGGATGACCGCCCTTGCCGCCGGTCTGCCTGAACGCGTCGCAGGACTTAGCATTGACCGGCAATGTTGCGGTGGGTTGGATGCGCTGCTGCTGGCCTCGGCCCTGATTGCGTCGGGTCAGGCCGATGTGGTCGCGGCGGGAGGCGTCGAATCCTACTCCCGCCGTCCCGTGCGCCTGCGCACCGATCCCGACGGCGGCGCACCGCAGTCCTATGACCGCCCCCCCTTCGCGCCGTGGCCTGCTCGCGATCCTGACATGGACGCTGCCGCCGACGGCCTTGCCACCGATCTGGGCATTAGCCGCGCCGAGCAGGACGCATGGGCCATCGACAGCCACCGCAAAGCGCTTGCCGCCCCGCCAACCGGAGAAGTTCTGTCGCTTGGCGGCCTTCACAAAGACGCCTTTACTCGCCCGCTCAGCGCGCGCCTTTGCGTCCGTGCGCCGCAGCTTGTCGGTATGATCAGCGCCGCCAATGCAGCGGTTGCGGCAGATGCGGCGGCCTTTTGTATTCTGGTCTCGGACCGGATCGCGTCGCGTCTTGGGGCCAAAGGAATCACGCTATTGGGCGGTGTAACGCTGGGCGACCGGCCGGAAAGCCCCGGCATCGCACCAGTTGCCGCAATCAACACCGCCCTGTCGCGCCACAGTCTAAGCGTCGCCGATCTGTCCGTTGTCGAGGTGATGGAAGCCTATGCCGTGCAGGCGATGGCCTGCGTCCGTCTGACCGGGATTGCCCCCGCAGTGGTCAATCCCGGCGGCGGCGCGCTTGCGCGGGGCCATCCCATTGGTGCATCCGGTGCGATCAACGCGGTGCGTCTGTTTCACGAATTGCGCAGCACCGGCGGCACCGGACTGGCCGCCATCGCCTCCGCCGGTGGGCTGGGCACGGCGTTGCTTATGGCGTCTCGTCAAAGCCGCTGAAGGTTGCGTAGCTTTCCAGCGGGTCGCGCTCGGTGCGCACGGCATTCACCGCCGCCTGCGGGTCAGCCCGCCCAAGCGCGATGCCACAGACGACCATCTCGTCAGCCCCAAGACCCAGATGCGCGTGGGCGACATCGCTGTGATTGGCCAATGCGCCGATACCGCAACTGGCATATCCCATCGCCTCTGCCCCCGTCATAAGCCCCATCAGCGCCATGCCAAGATCCATGAAACAGCCCTTGCCCATCTCGGGGTGAATCGTCACCACAATCCCCACCGGCGCGCCGAAGAAGCGGTAGTTGGCGGTGAACTGCGCGCGCCGTGCTTCAATATCCCGCCGCCCGATGCCAAGCGCCTGGTATAACGCAAAGCCTGCAGCCCGCTGTTTGGCTTTCAGATCGGCAGGCATCGGTTGCGGAAAATAGGAATACTGCGCAACCTCCGGCCGCCCGTCACGCACCGCGCCGTCCAGCGCGGTGGCGAGGTTGACCAGCGGTGCGCGGGTCAGCACGTGGAACCGACCGGGTTGCAGATTGGCACCGCTGGGGGCCGCTCGGGCCGCACGCAGGATACGCCCAAGGTCCGCCACCGACACCGCATCGGGCAGAAACCCCCGAACCGAGCGGCGGTGCAGCAGCAGGGCCTCGGTCTCAGTCATCCGCGCGACAGGATACTGTTGGGCCGCGCCTTCGCCAGCCCCGAGGTGATTCCGCCCGCCAGAACCGCCTTGATCACATCACCGGGGATAAAGGCAGTGACCAGCAGCGCCGCTTCTGCCAGCGTCTTGTCCAGCATCAACGCCATGCCCACCACGCCAAAGGCATAGAGCACCACGATACCACCCAGAACCGAAGCGACGGCAGAAACCAGCGCCAGATTTCCGCGCCAGCGTTCAACGATCCAACCGGTGACGAAGGCCGCAACCGGCCAACCCACAAGAAACCCGACCGAGGGTGTCGCAAAGACACCAAGGCCGCCACGCCCGCCCGCCAGCAGCGGCAGACCCAGCGCGACCAGCGCCAGAAACAGCAGCACCGCCAGCGCGCCGCGCCGCGCCCCCAGCACTGTGCCACACAGCATGACACCCATGGTCTGCGCGGTGATTGGTACGCCAAATGCAAGCGTTAGTTTCGGGATCAGGCCAAGCGCTGCGATCAGTGCGGCAAACATGGCGATAAGGGCAAGGTTACGTTCCATAAGTAGATCCTGTTCTGGTTTGAAGGTCTTCTATTGATATTGCTAAGTTGTTGAGGGTTGATTGTGAAGGGTGGGCAAAGGCTATCTCATGCCGCCATTTCAGCGGTATAGTCGGCCCAGAGGCTGAATGCATCGTTACGGGCGTGACGGTATGAAGTCGCGGTGATTTGGTAACGGCGGGGGCGGAAGATTAGGTTGATCTGGTCATGCGCTGATAGAAACCTCTGAGCCTGACGGTGGGATTTGAACCGGCCAAACATTTTCTCTCGTTTGCGGGTCGGTCGATGCGACACTTCGATCGCGTTGTTTAGGCCTTTGTGGGCGCGGTGATCAACGTCCGGGGCCAGTGTTTTGATGGGTTTAATATAGCTGCGCAATTTGTCAGTGATGACGACCCTTGGTTCGCCAAACTGGGCAACCAGTCTTTGGAAAAAGCGCTTTGCGGCTTTGGCATTTCGCCGAGTTTGTACAAGAATATCAAGAACGCCGCCATTTGCGTCAATTGCC
>JBFGFW010000210.1:0-5077 GCA_041579395.1 Sulfitobacter sp. | reverse complement strand
TCGCCAGGCGGCAGGTTAATGATGATGAACACCATAATGGACACGACCCACAACGTCAGCAGCATCGTCAGGAAACGCCAAACCGCGTATCTGATAAAGATCATCGGCTTACCTGCACTAGGGGATCTTCCATATAGAACTCATCAATTCGGTGAATGCCGAAATGCGCACCCGGATCAAAGGCCCAAATGCCCGTTTCCGGGACGTTCTTCAGCCGGTTGGAGACGACGATCGGCTGCGGTGCCTCTGACAGGATGCCGATGCCGAATTGCTGATCGGCATGGATCGCCAGCATCTTTTTCCAGATTTCGGTCCGCTTTGCGTTGTCTTCGGTGTGGTTCCAGACGGTGGCCAACTCCATCAACTGCTTGGCGGGCTCCAAGTCGGGGGCGGCACCCGCCTGTCCCATGGTCTGATAATATTGTCCCCACATCGGCCAGGCAAAGAATTCCTGATTGGTGGGCGCAAGATACTGTGGTGAAGTTTCGGGGCCGGGAATGCCATTATCCCAGCCAAACCACACCGATGCCATGGTGGTGCCCGCATAGATGCGGTTGCGCAGGATGTCGCGGTCAAGCGGGCGCATGATCAACCGAATGCCAAGCTCGCGCCATGTATCGGTGACAATGGCCAGTGCGTTTTCTTCTTCGCTGCGTTCGCCTGCGGTTTCGATTACAAATTCCATCGGGCGGCCGTCGGGAAGTTTGCGCAGACCAGACGCGGTGCGTTCGGTCAGACCCATGTCATCCAGCAGGGCATTGGCGCGATCAAGGTCCATTTCGGACCATGCGTTCAGATCGTTGGCGTCGAACAGGGGGCTTTGCGGCAGCGCGGTCATGCCGCCTTCCTGCGCCAGCCCAAAGTACAGCGCGCGGTTGATCATGTGCCGGTCGATGCCAAGGCTGAGCGCGCGGCGAAACCGAACATCGCGCATCACGTCGCGCCAGACGGGATCGGCGAAATTCAGGTTTGGATAGATGGCGATCTGGCTGGCGGCCCCGTTTGCCCACAGGAAAGTGCGGTACTTGGCACCGTCTGCCTCGCCTTTCTTCAACATCGATATATCGGGGAAATCCAGTCCCCTTGCCTGAAGATCAACTTCGCCCGCGTTGGCCTTGGCCGCGATCAGCCCGGCACCGACAACCGTCATTTCCACGATGTCGATATAGGGCAGCTGCACGCCTTGGCTGTCGATCCGGTGGAAGTAGGGGTTGCGCACGAACAACTGCCGCGAATTGTCGCTGTTCGAGGTGTTGATCCACGGCTGCAGCGTCGGCTGGGCGGGATTGTCGAACTTGTACATGTTGTCGCGTCTGTTGTGCAGTGCGGCCCAGCTTTTCACCCGCGCGGCATCAACCTTTTTTTGCAGTATTTCAGGATCTGCAAAGTCCTTATGGAACTGCGTCAGGTAATGGGCGGGCCGGTAGATGAACGGCGGACTGGCTTGCGCCAGCAGTTGCAGGAAATTGTGGTTGGGCGCTTCCCATTCGAAAATGACGGTTTCAAGATCCGGGAACGTGACCGACCCCAGCTTGCCGTCCACCATCATGAATTCCGGCGGCCCTGTCGGGGTGATCTCGGCGTTGTTCGCGACGTAGGTCCACCAGTACTCGAAATCGGCAGAGGTGAACGGCGCGCCGTCCGACCAGCGATGACCGGGACGCAGGCGCAACGTGAATTTACGCCCTTCAAAGACCTCGACGTCTTTCAGAATGTCGGGGGCAAGGGAGTAGTCGGGCAGATACCCCACCAGCCGCGCATAGCCATAGACCACCATGTGCCGCACGTCCTTTGAGCGCGAAACCAGCGTGCGCAGCGTGCCGCCTTGCGTGCCGAACGTACGCCCCTTGGCCGCAAGGTCGACGACCACCGGCTCCGACGGGATGCGGTATTTGACGGGGGGCAGATAACCGTTCGACACTTCCTGCGCCCAAAACGTGCTTTCCTGGAGCGGTGGAAGGGTCGTCTGTGCCCAAACCGGGGCGGCGATCAGCGACAACAGCAGGGCAAACTTACGCATGGCAGCGGACCTTGTGACCGGGTTCAAGTTCACGCAGCGCCGGAGCCAATAACCCTTCAAAGCGATAGTTTTCCGGCCACAGCGTGGGCGATCCCGCACCCTTCGCCACCAGATCAAGATCAATCGGACGTTTCACATCGGGTTCGGGCTGCGCCGCGATCAGTGCGCGGGTATAGGGGTGCTGTGGGTTGTAGAACAGCGTGTCGGGTGCTGCCTGTTCAACGATCACCCCCGACCGCATCACCGCCACCTCATCTGCGATGCGCGCAACCACGGCCAAGTCGTGGCTGATGAAAAGATAGCTCAGGTTCGCACGTTCCCGGATGTCCTCCAGCAGGGTCAGGATTTGATCCTGAACCGACACATCCAGCGCCGATGTCGGTTCGTCGCAGATCAACAGCCGGGGGTCCAGCGTCAGGGCGCGCGCAATCGACAGGCGCTGACGCTGACCACCGGAAAACGCATGCGGAAAGCGGCGCATCATTTCGGGGTCAAGCCCCACCCAGCGCAGCATTTCGGCAGCCTTGTCGCGTCGCTCTGCCGCTGTCCCGATCGCGTGGATTTCCATCGGTTCGGTCAACGCTTCTTGAACCCGCATGCGCGGGCTGAGCGACGAATAGGGGTCTTGGAATACCATCTGGGCCTGACGCTGGAAATCCTTGCGCTGGCGGGCCGTCATATCGTGAATTGCGATGGCATCGCTGTCTTTTTCGGGGCGAAAAAGCACCTCGCCACCGGGGTCGGGTTTCTCGGCCCCCATGGCGATGCGCGCGCAGGTCGTCTTTCCGGATCCGCTTTCACCGACGATGGCCAGCGTCTTGCCCCGCTCAAGTTGCAGGTCGATGTGCTGGCACGCCGAGATGGCGACCGGCTTGCGCCAACCGCCCGCGCGCATCGTATAGGTTTTGGACACGTCGCGCATGTCCAGGATCACGTCATCGTGACTGGGTGCGCGTGCGGGTTTGGCCACTTCCGGGATCATCGGGGCGGCGGCAAACAGTTTCGCGGTATAGGGATGTTCCGGCGCGCCAAGCACATCGTTGGCGCTGCCGCGTTCCATCACGGAACCGTTGTTCAACACGACGACACGCTGGGCCATATTCGCAACCACGCCCAGATCATGGGTCACCAAAATCATCGCCATTCCGGTTTCGGCCTGCAGCGTGCGGATCAGTCCCAGCACCTGCGCCTGTGTCGTGACATCCAGCGCGGTGGTGGGTTCGTCCGCAATCAACAATTCAGGTTTCGCCACCGTCGCCATTGCAATCATCGCGCGCTGACGCATACCGCCCGACATCTCGAAAGGATAGCTGCGCCACGCCCTGACGGGATCGACAAATCCCACCCTGTCAAACTGCTCAAGCACCGTACGTTTGGCCTCGGCGCGGCCCATATTGCGGTGTAATCGCAGCACTTCTGCCACTTGGTCGCCCAAACGGTGCAGGGGCGACAGCGACCGCATGGGTTCCTGAAAGATCATCGAAATACGGTCGCCCCGGATCTGCCGCATGGCCTTTTCCGACAGGTCCATCAGATCGACACGGCCCGCTTCCCCGGCAAAGTTGATCGTTCCGCTGCGGATCCGCGCCGCTGCTGGCAGGATGCGCAAAATCGACCGGCAGGTGAGCGTCTTGCCGGATCCGCTTTCGCCGACCAAGGCCAGCGTTTCGCCTGCGTTCACCGCGAAACTGACACCATCCACCACCGGTGCGCCACCGCCAAATTCGATCGTCAGGTTGTCTACTTCCAATAGGGCGGTCATTTATGTCCAAACGCGAAAAAGCGGAAACTGCTGTTCCAAGTGAAACCGATAATCGGGGCAGCGTCTAGGGGCGTCATCCCTTTGCCAGGACATGTGCTACACTTCCGGAGTGTTTATCCCCATATAGGATGCCGGACATAACAAGGAGCCTTACGATGAGCCGTCTAGACGCATTCATAGACCGCATGGTGTCGCAGCGCGCCTGTCTGAACCAAGCGGTCAAGATCATAAAGAACCAACCCGGACCCGTGTTTGAGCTGGGTCTGGGCAACGGGCGGACCTTCCACCACATGCGCGAGGTCATGCCGGAGCGTGACATTTTCGTGTTTGAACGCGCGGTCGCCTGTCATCCCGACAGCAAGCCGGACGACGAGATGCTTTTGCTGGGTGACGTCCATGATACGCTGCCAGCGGCACTGGCACGGTTCGGCCCCACCGCGCGTTTGATCCATGCGGATCTTGGCGGGCACAATCCGGCCAAAAACGATGCTTTCGCGCGCGAGATCTCTCCGCTGGTAGAGCCTCTTGTTGCCCCCGGCGGTCTGATGGTGGCCAGTGATCGGATGTATTTCGATGGATTGTCTGAAATTGCGTTGCCAGAGGACGCCGTGCCGGGCCGCTGTTTCATCTATCAACGCGGCTGATCAGTTAACCATCTGAATTGAATTCGAAAATCAGGGGCGACGGCGCGAAACTGCTGCCGCCCTTGAATTTTGCTTGCAGCATCACGTTCCATTCCCTAGGTTGCCCTGAGATATAATGAAACGATGTTTCGCATAATGAAACAACCTTTGGGAGGGAATGTCATGTCCTTTATTAAAAATCTATCTTTTGCCGCCGCTCTTGGTGTCGCCGCCAGCGTTGCCGGCGCTGAAACCGTCTTGATCCATGGCGAGGCCGGCCCGAATCGCGGTGCCCGCGCAGACGCTTTGCAGTGGTTTGCCGACCAGGTGGCCGAACGGTCGTCGGGCGACCTGCGGATGGACATCCAGTGGGGCGGCGCGCTGTTCAAATCAAACGCCGCCGTGCAATCCATCGCGGATGGCGTTGCTGACATGGGATCAGTCATTGCCGTCTATTACCCGCAGGAAATGGCGGGCTATGGCATCGCCGATCTGCCGGTCAACAACCCAGATGCATGGGTCGGCATGCGCGCAACGGATGAACTGATGCGCACCAGCCCCGAGATGGCCGAAAATCTGGCGGACAAGAATCTGGTCTACATCGGCACTTGGACCACCAGCCAGGTCAACATCGGCTGCAAGGACACGGCGATCCGGTCGGTTGCTGATATT
>JBFGFW010000209.1:0-5106 GCA_041579395.1 Sulfitobacter sp. | reverse complement strand
TTATCTTTCTACCTTTCCCGCGCCCTGACGGCGCGTCAGTCGAAATAGCGACGGTTTACCACGTGTCGCGCGGTTAACGAGTGTCAGGGGGCGCTGATCTTGAAACGATCCAGGAACAGCGTCTCCGCTTGGTTCCCCCTGGCAGCTAGAATGTTGGTATGCAGGGCAAAATTCTGCTATGTTCTGTTGGCAGGGCGGGCATCCAAGACCGACCGACACCCCATGGATTTTCAGGAGATTCGAGATGAAACATATTGTCACGGCCGTATTTCTAAGCGTTTGCGCAGGTCCGCTGCTGGCGCAGGATCAGGCGGTCATTTACCCATTTGACGGCAGTTTTGAGGATGCGACTTTTTCCGTCGAAAACGCCATCATCGGCGAAGGGCTGGTCATTGATTACGTCAGCCACACCGGCGAAATGATGAACCGCACCGGGGCCGACGTGGGCAGCGACATCGAGATTTTCAAAGCCGCCGATATCTTTCTGTTCTGCTCGGCGCTTCTGTCGCGCAAGGTGATGGAGGCGGATCCCACCAACATCGCCCATTGCCCCTATGGCATCTTCGTGACGGACACCGATGGAGCGGTTGCCGTGGGCTATCGCACCTACCCGGAAGGGCCGATGCAGGAAGTTCAGGCTCTGCTGGATAAGATCGTCAAGGCTGCGGTGGACGGTTAGAAACCCCGTTTATTCAAACTCCATCTGTTCGAACACGCGCCCGGCATTCTTGGTCGCAAGTTCTTCGAACGTATCAAGATGAGCATAGGGGGACTGGTCGACATAATAGGCGTCGGCCAGCGATCCGCCCGCATCCAGATGCGCGCGAATCTTGCCGCGCAGGTATTCCAGATAGCCTTTCGTATAGCGCCGCACCTGCGCCATGTTGGTGGGATGGCCGTGGCCGGGGATGACATAGGTCGCGTTCAGCGCCTCGAACGGGCCATCCCACGTTTCCAGCCATTCATCCGTCAGCGTATCGGGAAATACGGGCAGCATCCGTTCGTGAAATGCCATGTCGCCTGCAATGACAAGGCTTTGGTTTGGCAGCCAGATCACGATGTCGCCCGGACTGTGCGACGGGCCAAGATGCAGCGCTTCGATGTGGAAATCGCCCATATCGACGATATAGGCGTCGTCGAATGTCTCGGTCGCGGGCGTCAGGGCTGTGCCATCGGCGCGCTCTTTGACGATCGCCTCTGTCGCACGCAGGGAACCGGGGCCGCCTTCCTCGAACGCGGCAGCGGCGTCTGCCTGTGCGATGATCTTGACGCCCTGTTCGGCCCAATAGGTGTTGCCCAGCATGGCATGGCCCTGTCCGTTCTCGTTGAACACCAGTTTGACCGGCTGATCCGTGACCGCCTTGATCTCGTCATGCAGCGCCTTGGCCAGCAGATACGATCCGCCGCTGTTGATCACGACCACCCCATCACCCGTCACGATGAAGCTTAGGTTGTTGTTGTGGCCGGCGTTCTCATAAGTGGGCGGAGCAGTGGCACCGATGGCGGAAAACACGCCGGGGATAAATTCGACCGGTTTTGAATACAACGCCGAAGCGGGGTACTGATCCGCGATATCCTCGCTTGCCGCGGCGGGCAGGGCAAGAAGGGCGATGGCAAGCGCAAGGCGTTTCATATTCTAAGCCTCTGTCACGAAGGTGAAGCCATCAGCGGCCTTTTCGATGCGGCCCATCCCGCCGTGCCCCAGATGGAACCCGACAATCGGCATCTGCGCGGCGACCAGATCGTTGATCAGCCCGACGCGTGTTGTTGCGGCAAGGGCGGGGTCCTGATCGGAACCCGACAACCAGTCGGGACGCGCAAGCGCGATATGATCGTTGCCGATGCTGTCGCCCACGATCAACGCGGCGTTATTGTCCGCGCGGACTTCAAACGCCATGTGGCCGGGGGTGTGGCCGGGGGTCAGGCGTGCGCCGACACCGGGCACCACTTCATCGCCATCGTTGAAAAATGTCATTTGATCGGAAACAACCTGCAACCTCCGCTCTGCCCCGACGGCAAACGCCTGTCGGCTGCTGTCGATCGTGCTGACGGTGTTGGGATCGGTCCAGTAGTCCCATTCAGCCTGGCCGATGTAATGCGTCGCGTTCGTGAACAGGGCATCGCCGAAATCATCCAGCACCCCCCAAAGATGGTCCGGGTGGCCGTGGGTAAACACCAGATCGGTCACATCATCGGGACCAACGCCAAGGGCATCCATCGCGTCCAGCATCTTGCCTGCCGTGGGCATGAATTCGGTGCCGGACCCCGCATCGAAAAGCACCACACGGCCATTGCCGCGCAAAAGGCTTAGGTTGCAGGGTGGCGTCAGCGTGTCAAAGGGCTGGCCCAGTCGGTCCAGGATCGGCATCAACTGGTCCTTGGGCATCGGGTCAAAGATAAAGCTGCCGGGCAGAACCAGATTGCCGTCGCTCAACACGTCAAGGGTCATGTCGCCCACGGCCATCTGCGCATGCAGCAGTCCGGGCATAGTTGCCAGAGCGCCGCTTGCACCCAAATGCTTCAAGAAGTCGCGCCTCTTAAGCAGCATAATTCTCTTTCCCCTTTAAAAATTCCATAGTATGAATATGTATGAGTTATGGCCCCCGCGCAAGCATTCTTGCCCGCGTCGAACCGCAATTAACGGAGCATAAGGCGATGATGAATTATCCCGTAGACATGAGCATAACCCCAGAGGTCTCCGGCCATTTCGACCCGGCGACCAATACCATCAGCTATATCGTGCGCGACCCGGGATCGACATACTGCGCGGTGGTCGATTCTGTGATGGACATCGACTATGCCGCCGGGCGCATCACCTATGACCACGCGGACGCCCTGATTGCCGAAATCGAAGGCAAGGGGCTTAAGCTGGAATGGATCATCGAAACCCACGTGCATGCCGATCACCTGTCCGCCGCGCCCTATATTCAGGACCGGTTGGGCGGCAAGATCGGCGTCGGGGAAAAGATCATGGTCGTTCAGGAAACCTTTGGCAAAGTGTTCAACGAAGGTACCGAATTTCAACGTGACGGGTCGCAGTTCGACGCACTGTTCAAGGACGGCGACACCTATCAGGTCGGCGGCATGACCTGCTTTGCAATGTACACCCCCGGTCACACGCCTGCGTGCATGGTGCATGTGATGGGCAATGCCGCGTTCACCGGCGATACGCTGTTCATGCCCGACGGCGGATCGGCGCGCGCGGATTTCCCCGGCGGCGACGCAGGCGATCTATACGATAGCATCCAAAAGGTGCTTAGCCTGCCTGACGATATGCGCCTTTTCATGTGCCACGACTACGGCCCCAATGGCCGCGATATTCAGTGGGAAACCACGGTGGGCGAAGAAAAAGCCCATAATATCCACGTCGGTGGCGGCAAGACCCGCGAAGAATTCATCACCTTTCGCACCGAACGCGATGCGCAGTTGGACATGCCCAAGCTGATCATCCCGTCCTTGCAGGTCAATATGCGTGCAGGGCATATCCCCACGGATAAGGACGGCAAGCCGATGCTGAAAGTGCCGCTGAACGGGCTTTAGGGTCGGCGGTCTGGCTGGCTGAAACCCCACGGATAATTGCAACAGCACGACGCTGCGGCCACTGCCGATCTTGCCGACCCACGGCGCTTCCGCCATGTCAGATATCTTTTGAACGAAAGCCAGCGCCGTGATCCCCAAAAATCTGCAAAGGTACCTGCCGATCCTTGATTGGGGGCGCAGCTATACCCGCACGACGCTGTCGAATGACCTGATCGCTGCGGTGATCGTCACCATCATGCTGATCCCGCAATCGCTGGCCTATGCGCTGCTGGCGGGGCTGCCGCCCGAGGCGGGGCTATACGCGTCGATCGTGCCGATCCTGCTGTATGCCGTGTTTGGCACCAGCCGCGCGTTGGCGGTGGGGCCGGTGGCGGTCGTTTCGTTGATGACCGCTGCTGCGTTGGGTGGAATCGTTGAACAAGGTACAACTGGCTATGTCATTGCCGCGCTGACACTGGCATTTCTATCCGGTGCCATCTTGCTGGCGATGGGGGTGTTCAAGCTGGGGTTTTTGGCGAATTTCCTGTCCCACCCGGTGATTGCCGGCTTTATCACCGCGTCCGGCGTGATCATCGCCGCCAGCCAGCTAAAGCACATTCTGGGCATCAACGCATCGGGGGAAAACCTGATCGAACTGCTGCATGCGCTGGTCATGCATCTTGGCGACACGAATTGGATCACCTTGATCATTGGCGCGTCGGCGACGGCGTTTCTGTTCTGGGTCCGCAAGGGTCTGAAGCCCTTGCTGATATCCAAAGGCGTGAACGCCGGCGCTGCAGATGTGGCGACGAAGGCCGGGCCTGTCGCGGCCGTGGTGCTGACAACGGTGGTTGTCTGGCTGTTCGGCTTGGCGCAGTACGGGGTCAAGGTTGTGGGGGCCGTCCCGCAAAGCCTGCCGCCGCTGACGATGCCTGATTTCTCGTTTGATCTGATGGGTGCGCTGCTGCTGCCCGCGTTGCTGATTTCGGTGATCGGGTTCGTGGAATCCATTTCGGTCGCGCAGACGCTGGCGGCAAAGAAACGTCAGCGGATCGACCCCAATCAGGAACTGATCGGTTTGGGTACGGCCAACCTTGGTGCGGCCTTTACCGGCGGATTTCCGGTAACGGGCGGATTTTCCCGGTCGGTCGTCAATTTCGACGCCGGTGCCGATACGCCTGCCGCCGGTGCCTATACCGCCGTCGGTCTGGCGATTGCGGCACTTGCGCTGACACCACTGGTGTTCTTTCTGCCGCAAGCGACTTTGGCGGCCACCATCATCGTCGCGGTTCTGACGCTGGTCGATTTCAGCATCCTCAAACGCGCGTGGAGCTATTCCAAGGCGGACTTTGCCGCCGTTCTTGCCACCATGCTGGTGACACTTGGCAGCGGCGTTGAACTGGGCGTGACCTGCGGCGTGGTGTTGTCGATCTTCCTGCATCTTTATAAAACAACCAGACCACATATTGCCGAGGTGGGTCTGGTGCCCGGCACCGAACATTTCCGCAACATCCACCGCCACAAGGTTGTGACCGACCCGACGTTGCTGACCCTGCGGATCGACGAGAGCCTGTATTTTGCCAATGC
>JBFGFW010000208.1:0-5108 GCA_041579395.1 Sulfitobacter sp. | reverse complement strand
TATTCCTTTAACGGTGCAAACCCGCGTCGGTATAGCCGCGCCAAACCGGAACCGAAACTGCAAAATGACTTTATGGCTTCTCTGGCTTTCAAATATCCTCGCAGAAGGCGAAATCTTTACTGTCTCGCCATAGACTTCTATGCCTTCGGCGAGGATATTTATGAGCCAGAGAAGTCGAGGAGCAGACAGAATGGGATTCTTGATACGCTGGCTGTGCGCCTTTGCGCTGCTGGCCGTCACCTTCAACCCGACCGACTACAATTACGTCAATTGGGCGAGGGACTATGGACATATGAACATCTCAATCGCGGTTCTGTTGGGATTGCTGCTGTTTATCGGCTATGTCGTATACTTGCGGGCCACGCTGCGCTCGATCGGGGGCCTTGGCATGCTTTTGGTGCTGGCTGTGGTCGGCGCAAGCCTCTGGGTGCTTTACGATCTGGGAGTACTGCGGCTCGACAACTCAAGTTTCAACGTGTGGCTGGGCCTGTTTGCGCTTAGTTTCGTGTTGGGCATCGGTCTGAGCTGGAGCATTTTTCGCCGCGCGGTTTCAGGTCAGGCCGACGTGGATGATGTTGAAAGCTGATTGCGGGTTTTCGGGATGGCGGGCGGGGCGTCTTGGCTTTTTGCCAAGCGCGCCGCATCCATCGCGCCGTCAATCGCGAGGGACGTGGCCAATCCCTGCTTGCCCCCATGGGCAAACTTGCCTAGACACCCCGAAAGTCAAACGCGCAAAGCCGTAGGTATTCATGGAAAACGTTGTCCTGATCGTTCATCTCATCCTGGCCCTTGGTCTGATTGCAGTCGTCTTGCTGCAGCGGTCCGAAGGCGGCGGCCTTGGCATGGGTGGCGGCGGCGGCGGCGCTGTGTCTGGCCGCTCTGCCGCGACGGCTTTGGGCAAGTTGACGTGGATTCTGGCGATCTTGTTCATCATCACATCCATCACGCTGACCATCATTGCCGCTGAGAAATCGGCCGGATCTTCGGTGATCGACCGCCTGAGTACAACCCCACCTGCGCTGAACGACGCTCCGACGCTTCCGGACACCGACAGCTTGTTGCCGCCCACTCCGGCGGATAACACCCCTCAGGTGCCCACGGCTGACTAATCCAGTCGCTACAATACCTTGAGGCCCGGCTCATTTCCACAACATGATGTTGCGGCTTGGCCTTGCCTTGAACGTCCGAATCCTGTTAGGCTTAAGTCCCGTGGTGCTGCGGTTTTTCGCAGCGCAGTTTGTTGGCTCTTGCCGCATCAAATCTGAATTTCACGGGGGTCCCTGTTCACATGGCACGCTATATTTTCATCACCGGCGGTGTGGTGTCCAGTCTTGGCAAAGGTTTGGCCTCGGCTGCATTGGGTGCATTGCTGCAGGCGCGTGGCTTTTCCGTGCGGTTGCGCAAGCTTGATCCCTATTTGAATGTTGATCCGGGCACGATGTCACCCTTCGAGCATGGCGAGGTTTTCGTGACCGATGATGGGGCGGAGACCGATCTGGATCTGGGCCATTACGAACGTTTTACCGGCGTGGCAGCCCGCAAGACCGACTCGATCAGTTCGGGGCGGGTCTACTCCACCGTTCTGGAAAAAGAGCGGCGCGGCGACTATCTGGGCAAGACCATTCAGGTGATCCCCCACGTCACCAACGAAATCAAAGCATTTTTGGACATCGGCGGAGACGAGGTTGATTTCATGCTCTGCGAGATCGGCGGCACTGTCGGCGACATCGAAGGGTTGCCATTTTTCGAAGCGATCCGCCAGTACAGCCATGACAAGCCGCGCGGTCAATGTATCTTCATGCATCTGACGTTGCTGCCCTTTCTGGCCGCCAGTGGTGAATTGAAGACAAAGCCCACCCAACACTCGGTCAAGGAACTCCAAAGCATTGGGATCGCCCCCGATATCCTGGTGTGTCGCTCCGAGCATCCGATCCCTGAAAAGGAACGCGAGAAGATCGCCCTGTTCTGTAACGTGCGCAAGGAAGCCGTGGTTGCCGCCTATGATCTGTCCACGATCTATGACGCCCCGCTGGCCTACCACGAGCAGGGGCTGGATCAAGCGGTGCTGGACGCTTTCGAAATATCACCGGCTCCCAAGCCCGATCTGTCGGTCTGGCGGGACGTGTCAGACCGGGTTCACAACCCCGAAGGCGAGGTCAGCGTGGCCATCGTGGGCAAATACACCCAGCTGGAAGACGCCTATAAATCCATCGCCGAGGCGTTGACCCACGGTGGCATGGCCAACCGCGTGAAGGTCAAGGTCGACTGGGTCGATGCCGAGATTTTTGATACTGCCGATGACGTTGCACCCCATCTGGAAGGATTTCATGCCATTCTGGTACCCGGGGGGTTTGGTGAACGTGGCACCGAAGGTAAAATTAAGGCGGCGCAATATGCACGCGAGCACAAGGTCCCCTATCTTGGGATCTGTCTGGGCATGCAGATGGCGGTGATCGAGGCGGCGCGGAATGTTGCGGGGCTGACCACCGCCGGGTCCGAAGAATTCGACCACGAATCCAGCGGCAAAAAGCGGTTCGAGCCGGTTGTCTATCACCTGAAGGAATGGGTGCAGGGCAGTCACAAGGTCGAGCGCAAGGTCGATGATGACAAGGGCGGCACCATGCGTCTTGGGGCCTATGACGCGACGCTGAAGGAAGGGTCTCGGGTCGCCGGGATTTATGGCACCACGTCGATTGATGAGCGTCACCGCCACCGCTACGAAGTCGATACCGCCTATCGCGAAAAGCTGGAAAAATCCGGCTTGTCATTCTCTGGCATGTCACCCGACGGCAAGCTGCCCGAAATTGTCGAATGGTCCGATCATCCTTGGTTCATCGGCGTACAGTTCCACCCCGAGCTCAAGTCCAAGCCCTTTGATCCGCACCCCCTGTTCAAGGATTTTGTGCGCGCGGCCAAGGAAATGTCGCGGCTGGTCTGATCCCAACCAAAGGCGGTCCAGCGGATGCTGAGCTATCAACATATCTATCATGCCGGCAATCTGGCTGATGTGCACAAGCACAGCCTGCTGGCGTGGACGCTGAAATACCTGACCCGCAAGGACAAGCCGATCAGCTATCTTGAGACCCACGCCGGTCGTGCGATTTATGATCTGTCTGATCTGCCCGCGTTGAAGACCGGCGAAGCGGCACAGGGAATTGGGCGGGTGCGTCCGTGGTTTGGCAAAGATCACCCCTATGCGCAGGTGATGGATGCGATTGTGCGCGACCATGGTGCCACGTCCTATCCGGGCTCGCCCTTGCTGGCGGCCAAGCTGTTGCGCGAAACCGATGTTTTGCATCTGGCCGAATTGCATCCCGGCGAACACGGCGCGCTGGATCTGGCCATGTCGCCCTATTCTGCCAAATGTCATCACCGCGACGGGTTCGAGATGGCTTTTGCCCTCACGCCGCCCACCCCGCGCCGGGGTCTGATGCTGATCGACCCCAGCTTTGAGATCAAGACCGATTACGTCGATATTCCGCGTCATATCGGCAAGCTGGCAAAGGCCTGGAATGTGGGGATCATCATGCTGTGGTACCCGATCCTTACCAGCAAAGTGCACCAACCGATGCTCAGCGCGCTGATGGGTGCGCATCCGGATGCCCTGCGCCACGAGGTCACGTTTGCCCCGGCCAGGCCCGGCCATGGAATGGTGGGATCGGGGCTGTTCGTTCTCAATCCTCCCTATGGATTGAAGGAAGAGGCTGCTAGGCTGACGACGAAGTTCAACAAACTCCCCAGATAAGGAACCGCATATGCCCAAAGGCTACTGGATCGCCAATGTCGACGTGCATGATGCTGCCGGATATGAAAAATACCGCGCCGCCAACGCAAAGCCCTTTGCCGATTTCGGTGCAAAGTTTTTGGTGCGCGGCGCGCCCGCTGATGTCCGCGAGGGCACGGTACGGCCGCGCCTTGTTGTGGTTGAATTTGCCAGCCTTGCCGATGCGGTCGCCTGCTATGAAAGCGACGATTATCAGGCCGCCAAGGCCTTGCGCGTTGACGTTTCCGACGGAACGCTCGTTATCATCGAAGGGTATGCCCCCATCTAGACCCTGCGGCGATTATGCATCACCCCAAGAACTTTGCTCGGCATCGGGGATCGGCTGCGGCCAACCGGTGTTATACTAGTCCAGCAACCAATATAGTCTGAGTTTCCATGTTTGAACGCCTGTTTCCCCGCCGCAAGCCTAGTCCAAAGCCATTGCCACAACCCACGCCTCAGTTGGCGTTGGGGGCATTACTGGTGCGCGTGGCGATGGCCGATCGGACCTATCGGGTGGAGGAAGTCGGACAGATCGACCGCATACTGGCACGTACGTTCAACCTGAAACCAATCGAGGCTGCCAAGCTGCGCGCCACGTGCGAAGTGTTGGAACGGCATGCGCCCGGCACCCCCGAATTTGCCCAGATTCTGCGCGAAGAGGTGTCCTATGACGATCGTCGGTCGCTGGGGGATGCGATGTGGTCGGTTGCGCTGGCTGATGGCGGTCGGGATGATGATGAGGAAATTCAACTCCTTGCAATTGAAACAGCCCTTGGGCTGACCGATGCGGACATGGCAGCCGCGCGCGAAAAAGCGTTGAGCACTTTGTAACCATGGTCTTTGCCGAACCCAGACCTATATTCAGCGCATGTTTGCAGATTTCATCAAACGGCTGACCCAGCCGGACCCCGCCCAAATGCCCGATGCCGATGCGCGTCTGGCGCTGACCGCTCTGTTGGTGCGGATCGCACGTTCGGATAACCACTACGCCCCATCCGAGCGGAGCCGGATCGACCAGATCACCGCACGCCGCTACGGGCTTGACGCCGACGCATGCGCCACGCTGCGCGCCGAAGCCGAAGCGCTTGAGGCCGAAGCGCCCGATACCGTCCGATTCACCCGCGCAATCAAAGATGCCGTGCCGTACGAGGCCCGCCTTGGTGTGATCGACGCATTGTGGACTGTTGTGTTGGCCGATGGTACCCGGTCGGATGAGGAAAACGCCCTGTTAAGGTTGGTGACCAATCTTTTGGGCGTGACCGACACGGACAGCGCCCTGGTCCGCATGCGGATCGAGGCCCAGGCCTGATACGAACGGGCAAGCGCAGGCTTACGCGGCGTC
>JBFGFW010000207.1:0-5108 GCA_041579395.1 Sulfitobacter sp. | reverse complement strand
GCTGACGCCGAACAAGCCCGCCGCTATGGCATTTTCAACCACGACGCCGAGATTCTGGCCACCGCGTTCTGGCCCGGCCCCTTGACGCTGGTAGTGCCGCTGGCCCTTGATCATGGGCTGTCATCATTGGTGACCGCCGGACTGGACAGCGTCGCGCTGCGGGTTCCCGCCCATCCGACGGCCCGCGCGGTCCTGAACGCTTTTGGCGGGCCGATCGCGGCACCTTCGGCGAACCCGTCAGGCCGGATCAGCCCCACGACGGCGGCGCATGTGATGGCTGGGCTGGATGGCCGCGTGGACGCGGTGCTGGATGATGGCTCCTGCGCCGTCGGTCTGGAAAGCACGATCATTGGCCTGACGACTGCGCGACCGACGCTGCTGCGCGCGGGTGGCCTTCCGACGGAAGCGATCGAAGCCGCGCTTGGCATCGACCTGGCGCATGTGGATGGCGCAAAGATCATCGCCCCGGGGCAGCTTGCCTCGCACTATGCACCGACCGCGCGGGTCAGGCTGGAGGTCACAAATCCGCTGCCCGATGAGGTCATGCTGGGGTTTGGCAGCGTCGACGGAGATCTAAATCTGTCACCTGCCGCTGATCTGGTCGAAGCGGCGGCGCATCTTTTCGATCATCTGCACACGCTGGATGCGACGGGCAAGCCCATCGCCGTGGCCCCGATCCCCGATCACGGGTTGGGCCGTGCCATCAACGACCGTTTGCGCCGCGCCGCCGCCCCACGCTGATCACGCCCGCCCGGCGGCCCCGCTAAGACCCAGCGGATCGATCCCCAGCGACGACAGGGCGGCACCCCACTTTTGTGGATCAGGCAGATCAAACACGATCTTCGTGCTGGCCTCGCTGGTCAGCCAGCCATTGCGGGCAATCTCTGCCTCTAGCTGGCCAGCGCCCCAACCGGTATATCCCAGCATCAGTAGCGCCCTTTTCGGGCCTTTGCCACGGGCGATGTCTTCCAGAATGTCCAGCGTCGCCGTCATCGCGAATCCGTCCGCCACATCCAGCGTCTTCATAACAGACCGGTATTCAGCGCTGTGCAGCACAAAGCCGCGTTCGCTTTCGACCGGCCCACCGATGTGCACACCCAAGCCCGAAGTGTCCGCAAGATCGACGCCGCTCAGCCGGTCCAGCACGTCGCTAAGCCGCAGATCATGTGCGGGTTTGTTGACGATCAGCCCCATTGCACCCTGTTCGGTGTGGCTGCACAGCAAGATGACAGAGTGATCAAACCGGGGGTCGTCCATGCCGGGCATCGCCAAGAGCAAATGCCCTGTCAGATCCATTTCCATCGTGAACTTCCTTTTAGGCTCGCTTTGATGACATCAGCATGAAGCGCAGGACTAATCCTGACAACCCCCGCCGCTGCAACGTTTCATGATACAATCGTGACTTGGCACGCGGTCCAGTTTGCCGCATGAAAGAAACATGATATCAAAATTCATGCCCCTTTTGGCGCTGGCCCTAAGCGCCCCGCTGCCCGCGCATGCGGGCGACGTGATCTCTGGTGAAATCATGCAAGGCTGGGTGCTGCCCGATGGCAACCGCATTGCCGCCGTTCGAATGACGATGGCACCGGGGTGGAAAACCTATTGGCGTGCGCCCGGCGATTCTGGCATTCCGCCCCATTTCGATTGGAGCGGTTCAGCCAACCTGACTGCCGTCGCCGTGGAATGGCCTGCCCCTACCGTGTTTCGCGAAAAGAACCTGACAACAATCGGTTACAAGGATCAGGTGATCCTACCCTTTATGGTGTCGGTGCCCCAGAAGGGCGCGCCGGTCACCCTAGACACCAAGATTGATCTGGGCGTGTGCAGCGATGTTTGCGTGCCAGCAGAACTGCACCTGACGGCGGTATTGGATACCACGACGACGCGCGCCGATCCGGCGATAGCCGCAGCCTTGGCGCAGCGGCCCTTCTCTGCCTCCGAAGGCGGCGTGACCGGGGCCAGTTGCAGCCTGAAGTTCGAAGGCGGCGATCTTGAGCTTTCGACCACGATCACATTGCCCCATGCGGGCGGTCAGGAAATGGTTGTGATCGAAGCGGGCCAGCCCGATCTGTGGGTCAGCGAGGCGGACACAGGCCGAACCGGGAAAACGCTGAACGCGACCGTGGACGTCGCCCATACGCGCGGCGGCCCCATTGTACTGAACCGGTCAGATATTCGTATCACGGTGTTGGGCGACAAACATGCGGTTGATATCCAAGGCTGCACGCCCGGTTGATCACCCCGGCTGTCTGCGCTGCGACCGCCCCATCGCCACGGCCCCGATCACATAGCCCGCAAACGCGATCACGGCGGCACCGGCGACGAATACCAGCAGCGCCGACGCCAGTGCGGACATACTGCCGAAGCCTGGCAAAACCGCCGCAAGGGGCGGATACATCGTGCCCTGCAGCCCGGCCCACCCCAGGGTCAACGCTGCCCAGACCAGCGTCACACCCCACAGCGCCATCAGCCCAAACCGCAAACCGCGCGCGCGTGACCGCAAACCGCGCCGCATGGCCCGGATCTGGCGCGCGATGTCATGCTGGGCCGCGATCAGGGCGGGCACCATCAGCAGCACCAGAACCATGCCAAAGCCCAACCCATAGACCAGCGTGATCACCGTGGGTTTCAGAAACTGTGCCTGCTGGCTTTGCTCGTACAGCAGCGGTGCCATGCCCAGAACCGTGGTCATCGTGGTCAGCATGACGGGCCGCAACCGGTCAGCCGCACCGTCGATGATCGACGGGATCAGCCCACGTGTTTCGCCGTATTCATCAATCGTGCCCACCAAAACGATGGAATCGTTGATGATGATCCCTGTCATTCCCAGCAGACCAACGACAGTGAACATGCTTAGCGGGACATCCCACAGCGCGTGCCCATAGATCGTGCCGACCAGACCAAAGGGAACAATCGCCATCACCACAATCGGGCGTGTCCAACTGCCGAACACCCAGGCGAGCACCAGATAAATGCCCGTCAGCACCAGGATCAGCCCCGTCAGCGCTTCGGACAGAAACGTGTCTTCCTGTTCACTCAGCCCGCCGATGCGGAATTCGACCTGCCGCTCTGACGCGATGCGCGGCAGGATGCTTTCCTGCAAGGCGGTGGTAATTTCCGTCGCGCGCGCGGGGTCATCTTCCGAGATGTCCCCGGTGACCGAAATCAGCCTGATCCCGTTTTCGCGTCGAACCGTGCTAAATCCGGTGCGGCGTTCAACGCTGACGATATCGGCCAAGGGCACGTATTGCCCGCCCGGTGTGCGCATCTGAGTGCGGTCCAGAAAATCCGCCGTCAATTCGCCTTCAGGAAGTTCGACCCGGATGGTGGCCGACCGTGGCCCATCGGGGTAGGTCGCCGCTTCGATCCCGCCCAACCGGTTGCGCAGTGCGCGGCCCAGCGTTTCGATGGTGAACCCCAGCGATTGGCCCTGCGGGGTCAGATCAAGGATCAGCTCTTCCTTGTCGTAGGCCAAATTGTCCTGCACGGCGCTGACTTCGGGAAACTGACGCAACGCGTTCTGCAGATCTTCGGACGCCGCTTTTAGCACATCGGTGTTGGCACCGTAGAACTGCACATCCAGCGCATCGCCGCCTGGCCCTGACCGCCAACCGCGAAAGCTGACCGTCTCGGCGAGCGGGTGGTTGACCACGGCATCCTGAAGCTCGGCCACAAACGCAAAGCTGGAATAGGGGCGCAGGTCGGCGTCGATCAGTTCGATGGAAATGCCGCCCAGCAGATCTTCGTCCTTGCTGTCCGCCCCGTCCAGACCGCGCCCGGCGTTGCCGCCAACTTGGGCAATCACATAGTCAATCGGATTGGTGCCATAGCGTTCGGCATAGTCGGCCCCCAACGCCTCGGTGGCGCGCTGCATTTCGCGCATCATCGCCAATGTGTCCGCCCGTGTCGCCCCTTCGGTCATCGCAAAGTTGCCGGTGACCGATCCGCGTTCGGGCGCATTGAAGAACCGCCACTGCACATCGCCCTGAATAAACAGCGCCACCTGCGAGGCCAGGATGACGACGACCCCGGCCAAGACGACATACCGCGCCTTGATCACCCCGGCCATGAACGGACGGAACAGGGTTTCGCGGGTCCAGACAAAACCGCGGTTCACCACCCGGCTTGGCAGGTCGTACCAATGCTGCTTGGCCCCGGCGATCATTGCATGTGCCATGTGGTTGGGCAGGATCAGAAAACATTCGACCAAAGACGCGGTCAATACGGCGATCACGGTCAAGGGGATATCGCCGATCAAACTGCCAAACCGTCCGCCGACAGCCAGCAGCCCAAAGAACGCAATCACCGTGGTCAACGTCGCGGCAAACACGGGCATGGCCATGCGCCGTGCCGCGTTTTCCGCCGCAACCATCGGGCTTTCGCCCAATTCCTTGTGCCGGTAGTCAGCGTGTTCGCCGACTACAATCGCGTCATCGACCACGATGCCCAAAGTGATGATCAGCCCAAACAACGACACCATGTTGATTGTGATCCCGCCCGCATACATCAACGCAATCGCAGCGGCGACGGAGGCCGGGATACCAGCCGCGACCCAGAACGCGGTGCGGGCGTTCAAAAACAGGAACAGCAATGTCACGACCAGCCCAAGCCCCATCAGGCCATTATCAATCAGCAATTCCAGACGGCCGGTGATCGCCTCGGCGCGGGTGCGGATCAATTCGACCGTCACCCCTTGCGGCAGCATCACGGCCAGATCGGCGGCGACGTTTTCGACGCTGCGCTGGATGCCAATCGCATCGCCCCCGTCGGATCGGTCAATGCGCACAGAAATCGCCGGGTCCGCCCCAACGAAAAAACCCACCTCGCGGTCCGATCCGCGTTCGATCACCCGCGCCACATCGCCCACGGTCAGCGAAGACCCGTCCGGGTTGGTGCGCAAAACAACGCCCGAGATCGCCTCGGCGCTGCGTTTGGCGGTTCCGGTGCGCACGCGGGCATTGGCCCCCGTCACATCGCCCGCAGGGTCCGCGTCAACCTCGGCGGCAATGGCCGAGGCGATATCCGCCATGCTGATGTCATAGCCGATCAGCTTGGTCGACGGCACCTCGATCAGCGTTTCGGGTGACGCCAGACCCTGGATCGTGCTG
>JBFGFW010000206.1:0-5110 GCA_041579395.1 Sulfitobacter sp. | reverse complement strand
GTCTGACGCGCCGCTCTAATGGGCATTCTGCCCCCCTTAAACCCTCGTCTGGATTCAGATTCGGACAAGGCCCGTGTCCCTGTGCTGCCTCGACAGGTGGATCAATTGCAGCAGCGCTTACCTCCGCACATTGAGCATTGCGAAGTTTCCCTAGGCCCATCACCCGCGAAAATCGGTTGCACCCGCTTGCATCATGGATGAAGTTGAAGCCTTGCCACCAAGGGAGAGTGCGACATGCTGATCTATGGATTGACCACCTGCGCGGACTGTCAGAAGGCCCGCAAGGCATTGGCCGCTGCAGGCCACCGCGTCAGCTTTCGCGATGTACGGGCCGACCCGCTGAGCGAGACGGAACTGGCAGACCTGATCGCAGAGTTCGGGGATCGGCTGGTGGATCGTACCTCGAATGACTACCGTGCGCTGAACGACTGGCTGAAGAATTCGGAAGCCGAGGCGCAGATTTCGGCACAGCCCAAGGTGATGGCCCGCCCGGTCATCCGCGATCAGGACACTTGGTACCTAGGGTGGAATGACGCCGTTCAGACGGCCCTGACATCGGAGTGAGGTGGGCGCTGGCCAGCCCTCAAACTTTTTGCAAATAAGCCCAGGACACATAGCCCTTGATGGCACGTGCCTTATCCAACGAAACGCTGCACCAGCGGGTGCCTCCGGTCTGCTCGCAACTGTTAACGCGCAAGACGGTGCCGTTTGGAAGACCAAGGATCACCACAAAGCCGATTCCGGGCCCGGCGCGCATTTTCAACATATCGTCACCCTCGACCCCGACAACTTCGAAGCGTCCAAGGGTCGCGGCGTTTGCCGGTTCTGCACCCGAAAATGTCCCAAAAACAAGTGCCGCCAGCGCGACTGAAATGGCTCTGCGCATCGTTTCCTCCTGTTTACTGCCTCGCCCGCGTTTGTAGGCCCAAAGACCACCGAAAGAAACCGCGTGATCCCCGCCGCACACGACAATTTGCGTAAGGGGCAGGCATTGTTGCAACAAAGCCTTTCCAGAATAAACATACCAGATATTGTGGATTCCGAATTGAAATTGCTTTTTCATACTCGCATGGGTCGCAGGTAGCACACCTTAAAGAAGTGTACTGAAGGAAAGTTTTATAAATACGTGGGGGTCTGGCGAATGCTGAATAACTATTCGCACACGATTCGCAGCGTTGATTGGCGTTTCGGCAAGCCAATTCCAACAGACGTCTTCAATAGTGCCTGCTCATCACGCCATTTGCTACCCGGAATTGACAAACGACCGTTACGTCAATCGTTCAATAATGGACTGGCCCGCCGATAATCCTAATTTTGCGCAGCTATCCAGCCCTTGCACAAACGGTCGCCGGGTCAGCAAGATCGGCAATGAAACGCACTGAACATAACCGGTGGTGGGCACGAGCGGGGTCAGGTGCACGCCCGAACCCTGCGCCATTTCGCTGACCGTGTGTTCGGATACCAATCCGGCAAAGCCCAAGTCGTCAATCCCCATGGGGACTTGCCCGCGTGCATCGATCAGCGCGTCAAATGTCCGGCTGAGCGTTGCATTCGCAACCTCAATGCCATCGGCGCGTTCTGTCACCTGATAGTCATCTCCCAAGGCAATCACCTCAAGCACGCCTGCATCATGCAGCGCCAAAAGCCGTTCGATCGAAGTGTGGGGGACACTTGCGTAGTTGTCGGCGAACACCGACCCGAGCTTTGACTTCAGCAAATCCAGATCGGTGGTGTCCAGATAGGGGGCGGCCATCTCGAACATCTCGTGCGCTTTCAGGATGGCCACGCGCCAAGGGCAAGCGGTGTTCGTGGCATGCCCTGCGCTGGCCTCCTTCAGATTGCGCCGTGCATAGTCAAAGGGGGCTTCGCCCAATCTGGTACTAAAATACGCATCGACGAAATCGTCGACTTGCAGCGGGCCGTCGGTTTTGGGCAGCCAACGGGGCGCTTGGCGTTTGAGGTCGGCGGCGAACAGCGTAAAAATCCGCACCAGCAATCCGCTTTGGCCCTGTTGGCATTCCTCTTCGACACGGGTCCGGGTCAGTGTTGCAAGCTCGGGCAGGGGGAAGGGATAGTAATAATCCGCTTCGGGCAGCAGGCCCTTGCGCGACAACATGGCGATTTTCGGAACGGTATGACCGCGGCGCACGGACCACGTGATCTGATCGCCTTGCACGAACTCCCCGTGACGTTCCGCAATCGCCACGACAGCGTCTATACCGCTGAGCGATGTGCCAAAGACGCCGATGTCATCGCCTGCCAAGGCATTCACGTCCTTGATTGGCCACAACGGTATAAGGGTCGGCTCGGACGGGTTGGCCTTTGCGTTGCGGGTCCACGAATGGCCCGTGGCGATCACCACCTCGTCAAACACGGCGCTGTCGCGGCTGACCGGATCTGTCCAGCTGACGGCAATGCCATTCTTTTCGATCATGATATCCACAACTTTGGTGTGGCGGCGGAGAGTGACGTGATGGCCCCGCCCGCGCCCCTTGGAAACCAGCTCGGAAAGTTGCGCCTGAAAATAGCGGCCCAGAACCAGCCGCCCGTAATAGGTGCGGTCATCGATTGCGTCGGGGTCCAGTTGCATGTCGGCAAGGCTGGGACGATCCAGACTGACCAACCAGTCCTTCAGCGACGTCACAACGGGCGGGATCTCAAATCCTGCGATGTTTGACATCATGCTTGGGGTGGCCGTGCCGCTGCTATAGGGCATGCCGCTGCCGATCTCGGCACCCTTTTCAAAGACGGTGACGGCAAGTGGAGATTGCGAGGTGAGCAAAGATGTCAGCGTGTAAAGTGCCGTCGGCCCACCCCCAATGATCGCAACGTTCTTCATGCCGGCACCCCGATTATTCGAAGAACAACGTCACAACGTCGAATTGGTTGCGCGGGTGGGGCAAGATATCTTCGCCGGTGACCGGGGTGGCTTTTTTGTGGGAATAGGATGGCGAATGCTGAGATTGCGCATGTCCTAACATGCAGTGATACCGCGTCAAATCGCGTGGACGCGCGCAAGGTCGATTTCACCGGAACTGAGACAAGCATTGCACGGCGTCGATCGGCGGGTATTTGCTTGTCGCCAATTGCAGCAAACAGGCCTTCAGGAAGTGATACTTGACGGAAGGTAAGCCTTCTTGCAATCATAGGCTTTGCTGCGACGTCGGCATTTGTCTCGAAATCATTATTTCGTTTGACATTTTAAACCATCAGCGCCGCTGCAGGCGAAAACGGCATTGCAGTACCGCCGATATCTTCGCAATCTGAGAGGTTCTTTCAAATGTTTAAAACCATGACTTCGTGCGCCACCGCGCTGCTTCTGGCCACCACTGCGATGGCCCAGGAAGCGCCAAAATCCGTCGATCAAGTGGCGCGTCCGGGCGGGACATTGCCCGGCAACCCCGAAATCGCCTTGGTGCAGGTTGCGGCTGGCTTTCTTGACCCGACAAACGTGACCAATGCGCGCGACGGCAGCGGGCGCATCTTCGTGTCCGAACGTGCAGGGCGGGTGAAAATCGTCGACAAGGATGGCAATGTTCAGGAGGAACCGTTTCTGGACCTGACGGCGATCAACCCGCTGGGCAGCGACGTTCAGACCGGCTTTGTCGAGCAGGGGCTTTATTCGATCGCGTTTGATCCGAAATTTGCCGAAAACGGGCATTTCTACGTTCATTATGCATCGCTGCCGTTTAACGGCGACGGCATGATCGTGCGCTTCACCGTTGATCCGGCCAGCCCCGATGTCGTCAGCCCCGAACGCACCAACGAGACCGCCAAGGTGATCATGCGGATCGAGCAGCCATGGTACAACCATAACGGCGGCCAGATCGAGTTTGGGCCAGATGGGATGCTGTACATCGGTTCCGGTGACGGCGGCTGGGAAGGCGACCCCTACGAGGCTGGCCAGGATCTGAACACGCGGCTTGGCAAGATCCTGCGGATCGATGTGAACAGCGAGGATCGCCCCTACAACATCCCCGCCGACAATCCCTATGCGGGCGCGTCAAGCGAGCGGCTTATGCAGCTTTTCGGGATCACCGAAGAACAGTTTTCGAAGATCAAGACGCGGTCCCTGCCAGAGATCTGGTCTTACGGGGTGCGCAACCCGTACGAGTTCACCTTTGACCCCAAGACCGGCAATATGTTCATCGCCGACGTCGGGCAAAACCACTGGGAAGAGATCATCTTTGAAAAAGCGGGCGAGGGCGGGCACAACTATGGCTGGCCCAGGATGGAAGCGGCGTTCTGTCACCCGATGACCGGCGATCCGGCGAACTCCGAATGCTCGGTCGTTGGCACATTGCCTGCCGCGATGTACCCCCACAACACCGCGTTCCCCGGTGCCCCCGAAGATACTGCTAACGCGGGCTGTTCGGTCCAGGGGTTTGGCGTTGCCAACTACGGTGGGATGGACGGCGTGTATCTTGCGGGCGACTGGTGCTCTGGTCGCGTGTTTGGGCTGGCCTACGATGGATCCGGCTGGCAGTTTCAAGAGTTGATCCAGACCGGCATGCAGTTCACCGCGGGCGGGTATGATCAGGATGACAACGTGCTGGTCGTCAACGCAAACAACTTCTATCTCGCGGATCAGGGGCCCGATACCAACCCTCCGGGCAGCCTGTGGCGTGTGATGGCCGCGTCTGACGTGCCGGAAGGGGCAACATTGGCAAAGCTCGCCAACTAGCGCAGCATGCAACGACAGCGATATCCCCGGCGGGCATGGGCAGCGCCGGGGCACTCTCATTTTTCGTAACAAGGAAACTTTCGTGTCCCCCAAATCTTACGTTCTGCGGTCGTCCCTGATTGCGTCCGCTTTCGCTTTCTCTGCAGGTCTGACCTTTGCCGAGAGCCACAGCAAAACCACGGACATGGCCGCAACGGCACCGGCAGATGTCGAATTCGCAGATGGCCAAGTGGTGTTCCGCAGCGCGCTGGACAGTGCACCGATGGCCTTTGAATACCGCACTGATCAGGTTTTGACGCCGCAGGTCGAGGAATTTTACATGTTTCACAGATTCAGATGGGGGCAAAGATATCTACCGTGCACGCGAAGTTAAATAAACTAAACAATGTCTTTCCTATTGATGCTGTGATTGTAGACTCTCTAGAC
>JBFGFW010000205.1:0-5112 GCA_041579395.1 Sulfitobacter sp. | reverse complement strand
GGGCGAGGTTGTGTCATCGACTTTTGACGAACCCGCGACACGTCACGTTGCAGTGTCCGAGATGGTGATTGAAAAGGCCAAGCGTCTGGTTGAACATAAGCGCGATGTTGTCATTTTGCTTGATTCGATCACCCGACTGGGCCGCGCATTCAACACCGTTGTCCCATCGTCGGGAAAGGTTTTGACAGGTGGTGTCGACGCCAATGCCCTGCAACGGCCCAAACGTTTCTTTGGTGCCGCGCGAAACATCGAAGAAGGTGGGTCGTTGACCATTATCGCCACCGCCTTGATCGATACAGGCAGCCGGATGGATGAAGTTATTTTTGAAGAATTCAAAGGGACGGGTAACTCTGAAATCGTGCTGGACCGTAAGATTGCGGACAAACGCGTATTCCCGGCAATCGATATTCTTAAGTCGGGCACTCGGAAAGAAGATCTGCTGGTGGACAAGGTTGATCTGCAGAAGACCTTTGTCCTGCGCCGTATTTTGAACCCGATGGGAACTACAGATGCGATTGAATTCCTGCTTGGCAAGTTGAAGCAGACCAAGAGTAATTCGGATTTCTTCGATTCAATGAATACCTAAGTTATTAAATTATAACAGTGGGTTAGGCTATGGATACGATATTCGCCCAGGCGACTGCGCAAGGGCGCGCCGGTGTAAGCGTGGTGCGTCTGTCCGGCCCTCGGGCGTTCACGATCTGCAATGATATTGCATTCCCATTGCCTAAGCCGCGCACTGCCGCTGTGAGACCGATCGTGGATGGGGAAGGTGGTGTGATTGACCGCGCACTCGTACTGACCTTTGAAGGGCCGCATAGTTTTACCGGCGAAGACGTCGTGGAATTGCACTTGCATGGCAGCATCGCGGTGGTGCGCGCCGTGTTGGCACTGCTGTCATCTTATACCGATACACGATTGGCTGATCCTGGTGAATTTACCCGCCGCGCTTTGGAAAACGGCAAGCTGGGCCTTACCCAGGTCGAAGGTCTTGGAGATCTAATAGAAGCGGAGACGGAGGCGCAGCGCAAGCAAGCCCTACGGGTTCTGTCCGGTCACTTGGGGCAGCGCGTCGAAGGTTGGCGCGCAAAGCTGATCCGCGCAGCCGCGCTGCTGGAGGCCACCATAGATTTCGCCGACGAGGATGTACCCGTCGATGTCACTCCAGAGGTGCGAACCCTTCTGGAAGATGTGCAAGGCGCAGTGACAACGGAAATCGCTGGCACCTTCACAGCCGAGCGTATCCGTACCGGCTTTGAAGTGGCGATCATCGGGCGACCAAATGCCGGTAAATCAACTTTGCTCAATGCTCTTGCCGGGCGTGACGCTGCAATCACATCCTCTGTCGCAGGAACGACCAGAGATGTGATTGAGGTTCGGATGGATCTTGGCGGTTTGCCTGTCACTCTGCTCGACACCGCGGGGCTGCGAGAGGGGGCAGATGAGGTAGAAGCTATCGGGATTGACCGGGCACTTGCGCGCGCTGTGGCGGCCGACCTTCGGATTTTCCTGGTAGAAGATAACGAGACGTTGCCCGTCAATTTTGCACCTGGCGACATTCGACTTCGGCCCAAAGCGGATTTACTTGATGATCGGACAAATGCCATATCAGGGAAAACTGGTCAGGGTGTGAATGATCTTATATCCCAAGTGCAATCAGTGCTGGGTGAGCGTAGTGTGACCGCAGGTTTGGCAACGCATGAACGGCACCGGATGGCGTTGCAAAAAGCCGCTGAGGGATTGGATACTGCGACATCTGTGCTGGCTCATGGGCCCGATCAGTATGATATAGCTGCAGAAGAACTTCGGCATTCGATTCGAGCACTCGAGGCGCTTGTGGGGCGAATTGACGTCGAGAACCTCCTGGATGTGATCTTTTCCAGTTTTTGTGTGGGTAAATAGATGGATTGTTTCACGTGAAACATTTTGATGTCATTGTCATAGGCGGGGGCCACGCAGGATGCGAGGCTGCCCATGCGTCTGGCCGGATGGGTGCGCAAACCGCGCTGGTCACGATGTCGCGGGAAGGCATTGGCGTAATGTCATGCAATCCAGCGATAGGCGGGCTTGGCAAGGGCCATCTGGTCCGCGAGATTGACGCAATGGATGGGGTGATGGGCCGGGTCGCTGACAAGGCCGGGATTCAGTTTCGCCTGTTGAACAGACGGAAAGGGCCGGCAGTACAAGGCCCCCGCGCCCAGGCGGATCGGAAGATATATCGGGAAGAAATGCTGGCCGAGATCGAGAGTCAAGAAAACCTGACCATCATTGAAGGCGAAGTCGTTGATTTTATAGTCATAGACGGCCGGGTAGTGGGTGTTGTTTTGGCAAACGGCGCGCAACTAGATGCCAAAGCAGTTGTCTTAACCACCGGAACGTTTCTGCGCGGTGTTATCCATATTGGTGATGTTTCGCGCTCAGGCGGTAGAATGGGCGATAAGGCGTCCGTTGACCTCGCAAGCCGTATCGATTCTTTCAACTTGCCGCTTGGACGTTTGAAAACAGGTACTCCGCCCCGCCTGGACGGTCGTACAATCGATTGGAAAAGGCTAGAAACACAACCGGGTGATGATGAACCCGTTTTGTTTTCTTTCTTGTCAAAAGGCACTTCCGCGCGACAAATCTCCTGTGGGATCACGCATACGAATGAAAGAACGCATGAGATTATCGTGCGAAATTTGGACCGTTCGGCGATGTATGGGGGGCATATTGACGGCGTCGGGCCCCGCTATTGCCCGTCGATCGAAGACAAAGTCGTGAGATTCGCAGATAAGACGTCGCATCAGGTATTTCTTGAACCGGAAGGGGTCGATGACCACACGATCTATCCGAACGGTATTTCGACTTCACTGCCCGAAGATGTTCAGCTGGCGTATGTTCGCTCAATGGTCGGACTTGAAAATGCGGAGATTTTGCAACCAGGTTATGCGATTGAGTACGACTATGTCGATCCCCGTGCATTGGATTTGGCGCTCCAGGTTCAATCTGTGCCGGGGCTGTATTTGGCAGGTCAGATCAACGGCACAACCGGATACGAAGAAGCGGCGGCGCAAGGCTTGGTAGCTGGTTTGAATGCCGCTTTGGCTGCGCAGGGTAAAGAACAGCTTAGCTTCAGCCGCTCACAAAGCTACATTGGTGTGATGATTGACGATCTGACCACACGAGGGGTGACCGAGCCCTATCGGATGTTCACGTCACGGGCGGAGTTTCGACTTTCGCTGCGTGCTGACAATGCAGATCAGCGCCTGACCCCATTGGCCGCCAAGTTGGGCTGTGCGTCTGACGAACGGTTGGCGACATTTGAAAATAAGATGGGTCGGATAGATAAGGCAATGGAATTGCTGACAAATCTAAGCCATGCACCCAAGACGATTGATCAAGCTGGCATCAAGATTAACCAAGACGGGACAAAGCGGTCAGGGTTTCAGCTTCTGTCTTTCCCCGATGTGTCATTTGAGGATCTGTTGCCCTTGGATGATCGGCTTGGCTCGGTAGAACCAGAGATCCGGCGGCAAGTGGAGCGTGATGCGCTTTATGCCAACTACATTGCGCGGCAGCAGCGCGATATTGACATGCTTCAGAAGGATGAGGCGCATCACATACCTTCGGGATTCGACTATGCTTCGCTTGACGGTCTTTCGAATGAGCTGAAGTCGAAGCTGACTAAAGCAAGGCCAACCAATTTGGCCCAGGCTGCGCGGATTGATGGTATGACCCCATCGGCGTTGACGTTGCTGTTGTCTCACCTCAAGCGCGACACACGGAAAAAGTCGGCGTGAGCGAATTTGACCAAAGTATTGTTTCACGTGAAACATCCGAGAGGCTTGCTCAGTTTGCGCAACTTGTCGAAAAATGGACGGCGAAGATCAATCTAATTTCCAAACCAAGTGTCCCCCATATTTGGCAAAGGCACATCCAGGATTCGGTGCAGCTCTATCAGCACGCACCAACTGGCGGTCATTGGGCCGACCTTGGCAGTGGCGGTGGTTTTCCTGCCATTGTGGTAGCATTGCTGTCCCAGCAAGATGGCAGCGGCGCGACATTCACGATGGTTGAAAGCGATCAACGCAAGTGTGTTTTTCTGCGAACGGCGTTGAGGGAGCTTGGTATTTCTGGCACCGTGGTCAACAGCCGGATCGAAGAAATCGATCCGTTGGACGCCGACGTTCTGTCTGCAAGGGCGCTTGCAGATCTTAATACCTTGATCGGCTTTGCTGATCGACATCTGAGCGGGGAAGGGGTCGCGCTCTTTCCCAAAGGCGAGAATTGGAAGGCCGAGGACATCGAGGCCAGAGCGAATTGGCGATATTCCTGCGATCCAATACCGAGTCAGACGAACCCGTCAGCCGCCATTTTGAGGATCAAGGAAATAACCCATGTCTGACCTATCGCGCCCCGTTGGCCCCAAGATCATTGCCGTCGCGAACCAAAAAGGTGGCGTTGGAAAAACGACAACAACCATCAATCTTGCCGCTGCACTGGTGGAGATGGACCAGCGGGTGCTCGTGGTTGATCTTGATCCGCAAGGCAACGCGTCGACCGGGCTGGGGATCGATCTGGAAGATCGCGAGTTCACTACCTATGAGCTTTTGTTGGAAGATATCGCGCTGGATCAGGTCATTTTGACGACTGATACTAAAAATTTGCACATCGTACCGGCAACGGTTGACCTAAGCTCGGCGGACTTGGAGCTGATGTCGAATGAAAAGCGAAGCTTTTTGTTGCATGACGCCCTGCGACAGACCCAGATGGACAGTTATGCGTTTGACTACATTCTGATTGACTGCCCGCCGTCGCTGAACCTTTTGACGGTCAATGCGATGATAGCGGCGCATTCGGTGTTGGTACCGCTGCAAAGTGAATTCTTTGCCCTTGAAGGATTGTCGCAGTTGATGCTGACGATCCGCGAAGTTCGGCAAAGCGGCAATAAAGACCTGCGGATTGAGGGGGTTGTTTTGACGATGTATGATCAACGAAACAACTTGTCTCAACAGGTGGAGCAGGACGCCCGGGCCAACCTGGGCGAGCTGGTTTATAGAACTGTCATTCCGCGTAATGTGCGTGTCAGCGAAGCGCCCAGCTATGCGATGCCGGTATTGAGTTACGACACTG
>JBFGFW010000204.1:0-5122 GCA_041579395.1 Sulfitobacter sp. | reverse complement strand
GCGGGCTTCGGCCTCGGCGGCGTTGAAATTCTTGTCCAGTGCCATGATCTGCGTCCTTTTCTTGACTTGGTCCTGATCTAGCGGAGCAGGACGCAAAGGGGAAGGCGGACGCGGCTAAAACTTGGCGAAATGCCACAGGGGGGAAGTGCGGGCGGCCGTCTGGACATCGCGGGTTTGCAGACTAATGTCAGGCCCAACAGAAATTTGAATTTCAAGGAATGCGCGCAGATGGATAAGTTCGGAAAAAGTCAGCCGGTCAAACGGGTTGAGGACGTGCGATTTCTGACGGGCGAAGGCCGGTATGTCGATGATATCGTGCCTGACGGTGCGCTGCATGCCTATTTCTTCCGGGCTCCGGTCGCGCATGGCGTGATCACCGGGCTGGATGTGTCAGAAGCGGCAGGGGCCGACGGCGTCCACGCTGTGCTGACGGTCGGCGATCTGGAATCAGCGGGCATGGACATTTCGCTGGTGGGCGTGGTGTTGAAAAACCGCGACGGCTCCGATGCCGCCAAGCCGCTGCGCCCGATTCTGGCGAAGGGCAAGGTGCGCTTTGTCGGGGAGCCTGTGGCAGTTGTGATTGCCGAGACGCTTGAGCAGGCCCGCGATGCCGCTGAATTGATCGTGCTGGATGTCGATGACCTGCCCGCGCATGTCACCATGACGCGCGGCGGCGCGGCGCTGCATGACGAAGCGCCTGATAATCTGGCGTTCGACTGGGGCCTTGGCGACGCGGCGGCGACCAGCCGGGCGTTTGCAGACGCGGCCAGAACTGTCGCCCTGAATGTGGGCGACAACCGGATCATCGTCAATTCGATGGAGCCGCGTGGCTGTTATGCCGAATGGGAAGACGGCAAATTGCATGTGTCCAACAACGGGCAGGGCGTATGGGTCCACAAGGACAATCTAAAGCGGGTGTTCAAGCTGCAAGACGAGCAGGTTCGCGTGACCAACCCGGACACCGGCGGTGGGTTCGGAATGAAGGGGATGAGCTATCCTGAGTATTTCTCGGTCGCGCAGGCCGCGCGCATCGTGGGCCGCCCGGTGCGCTGGATGTCGGACCGGACCGAAGCAATGCTCAGCGACAACGGTGGGCGCGATCTGACCACCCTGGCGGAATTGGCGTTTGACGAGAATAACAAGATCACCGCCTATCGCGTTTCCACCAAGTGCAACCTTGGGGCCTATAACAGCCAGTTCGGCCAGGCCATCCAGACGACATTGTTCAGCAAGGTGCTGATGGGGGTCTACGATGTGCAGGCCACATATCTGCAGGTCGAGGGGTATTATACCAACACCGTGCAGGTCGACGCCTATCGCGGTGCCGGGCGCCCCGAAGCGATCTATGTGCTGGAACGGGTGATGGACCGCGCCGCGCGAGAGCTTGGGATTGATCCGTGGGAATTGCGGCGCATCAACTTTATCAAGCCTGACCAGTTTCCCTACCAATCCGCGACTGGCGAACATTATGACGTCGGTGATTTCAACCGCCTGCTGACCCGCGCGGCGGCCGAGGCGGATCGCGACGGGTTCGCGGCGCGCAAGGCTGCGGATGCCAGGAACGGACTGCTGCGCGGGCAGGGTCTGTGCTATTACATCGAAAGCATCCTTGGCGATCCGTCCGAGGAGGCCATGGTTGAATTCAACGCGGACGGCACGGTGTTCATCTATGTCGGCACGCAGTCAAACGGGCAGGGCCACGAGACGGTCTATGCGCAGTTCCTGTCGGACCAGACCGGGATTCCAGCCGACCTGATCCATGTCATTCAAGGCGACAGTGATCTGATCAGGCAGGGTGGCGGCACGGGGGGATCGCGGTCTGTCACGGTGCAAAATACCGCAACGCTGGCAACGGTGGCAAAGATGACCGACGCTTTCACCGCTTTTCTGGCCGACGAGATGGGCGTGACTGCGGCCGAGATCAGCTTTGACGGCGAACGCTTTCGCGCCGATGGGTCGAACATGACGCCGACGATGCTGGACGTTGCCGATCTGGCCCGTGAAAAGGGCCGCGACGATCTGCTGGTGCACCAAGAGCGCGCGACCTTGCCGGGCCGCAGTTATCCCAATGGCGCGCATGTGTCAGAGGTGGTGATTGACCCCGAAACCGGCGTGGTGACGGTGGACCGTTATACCGTGGTCGATGATTTCGGCAATCTGATTAACCCGATGCTGGCCGAAGGTCAGGTGCATGGTGGCGTCGTGCAAGGCATTGGTCAGGCCATTCAGGAACACGTCGTCTATGATGAAGACGGCCAACTGCTGACCGCGTCCTTCATGGATTACGCGATCCCGCGAGCGGCGGATGTGCCTTTCATCACCTTCAACTCAGAGCCAGTGCCATCCACCGCCAACCTGATGGGCATGAAAGGCTGTGGCGAGGCGGGTACGGTCGGCGCGCTGGCCGCGATATCCAATGCGGTGCAGGATGCGCTGTGGGATCAGGGGGTACGACAGGCGGACATGCCCTTTACACCGCACAAGGTTTGGCAATTGTTGAACACCCAGGCAATCGCTGCCGAATAGGCGTGGCTTTGGATTGATTGGTCGGGGTTTGGGGGCGCTGCCCCCGCCCTGACGGGCCCCCCGGGATATTTTTGAGCCAGAGAAGCGGGCGGATTAAGGCGCGATTTGCATGACGATGCAGGTGGTGGAGCCGGTTGCGTAAAGTCTGCCGTCTTCGACGCCGCGGATTTCGCCGGACGCGACGCCGGTAGAGCGGCCAACGTGGTCGGTAATTCCGATGCAATCGATCTGCATGCCCAGGGGGATGCCGCGCAGGATGTTGATCTTGTATTCCAGCGTTGTGTAGATCGACCCTCGCGGTATTTTCGTCATTACGGCGCAGGCCATGGCGGAGTCCAGCAAAGTGCCGTACCAGCCGCCGTGTACGGTGCCCATCGGATTGGTCACATTGAAATCGGGCGCGCCACGGAACACGGCACGTCCCTCGGCGATGTCGTGCAATGCATAGCCCATCGTGGAGCCGATCGGCGGGCCGGGGTTGGTGCCGTCAAGGATCTTCTGCATGAACTCTAGCCCTGAAAGCTGAAGAACGTCGGCTTGGCTAAGCAATTCCTGAGGTCCGGTGGCGATGCGTGGCATGAGAAATCTCCGGCGTTTGAGTACCGGAGAAGCTTGTTTGGTTTATATCGCGAGGGCAAGCCGTGATCTGGGATTACGCCACGTCTGACAGTGCCGTCTGCGGGGTCACACCCAAGGCGCGGCAGACGCTGCGGGTCAGTTCGGGCCGGTTCAGGGTGTAGAAGTGCAGGTTCTCGACCCCTTCATCTGCAAGGTCACTGCACATTTCGGTGCAAAGCGCCGTGGACAGCAGATCGTGGCGGTCGTCGCGAATCGCGGCGGCATAGGCGTCGTCGAGCCAAGCGGGCACAGTCGCGCCGCAGCGCGTGGCGAAATTGCGTGCGGACTGCCAGTTGGTGATGGGCATGATGCCGGGGGTGATCGGTTTGCTGATGCCGGCAGCCGCACAGGCATCGCGGAATCGCAGGAAGGTTTCGGTGTCAAAGAAGAATTGCGTGATCGCCTCGTCTGCGCCGGCGTCGAACTTGCGCTTGAGCCATTCGATGTTCTGCGTCTGGTCAGGCGATTCCGGGTGCGGTTCGGGATAGGCCCCGACGCGCAGGGTGAATTTGCCCGTGGCGGCCAGCGCCTCGATCAATTCGCAGCTGTCGGCAAAGCCCTCGGGGTGGGGGGTGAAAACCTTGGCCCCGTTTTCGGGATCGCCGCGCAGGGCCACGATGTCGGTCACGCCGATCTTGGCAAAACTGTCGGCAACCGCAAGCGTTTCGGCCTTGCTTGCCCCCACACAGGTCAGGTGCGCGGCCACGGGCAGGCCGGAGGACCGGCGCAGAACATGGGCTGAATCGTGGGTCAGATCGCGGGTGGACCCGCCCGCCCCATAAGTGACTGAAAAGAACCGTGGGGCCAGGGGTGCCAAGGCCTGCGCGGTATCCCACAGACGGAAAGATGCATCGACGGATTTCGGGGGGAACACTTCGAAGGAAACGGCTGGGATGGTCATGATCGGGCAATCCTGTTTTCTATTTCACCTCTTGTCGCATGGAAAAAGTTGTGAAACAAACTCATAACTTTCATCTTCAACATGAGGACCACCTCATATGCACATTGAGTTTCGCCATCTGCGCACGATTCAGGCCATCCACGAGGCGGGCGGTCTGGCGCGCGCTGCGGATCAGATGAACATCACCCAATCCGCCTTGTCGCATCAGGTGAAGGGGCTTGAAGATCAGGCCGGGGTCGAGCTGTTTGTGCGCCGGTCAAAACCCCTGAAGCTGTCGCCTGCCGGGCTGCGGTTGCTGAAGCTGGCGCAGCAGGTGTTGCCGCAGCTTGAAGCAGCGCAGGCCGAGTTCATGGGCTTGCGGGCGGGCAGCACGGGTCGCATGCACATCGCGATCGAATGCCACGCCTGTTTTGAATGGTTGTTCCCGGTGCTTGAGCAGTTTCGAAAATCATGGCCGGATGTGGATGTGGATATCCGCCCCGGTCTGGCCTTTGACGCGCTGCCCGCGCTGCTGCGCGAGGAAGTCGATCTGGTGGTGTCATCCGACCCCGAGGAATTGGCGGGCGTCGAGTTCGTGGAGTTGTTTGATTACAACGCGGTGTTCGTGGCCGCCAGCAATCACCCGTTGGCCAAGAAAAAATTCGTGGAAGCGGCGGATTTCAGGGCTGAGACGCTGATTACCTATCCGGTGGAGCGGACGCGGCTGGATGTGTTCAGCCAACTGTTGATCCCCGCCAAGGTAGAGCCCGCAGCGATCCGGCAGGTCGAGCTAACGGCCGTGATCTTGCTGTTGGTCGCGTCCAATCGCGGGGTTGCGGTGTTGCCTGACTGGGTGGTGCGCGAGGTGAAATACAGTTCTGACTATGTCACGCGGCCGCTGACGAAGAACGGCATCACGCGCAGGCTTTATGCGGCTGTGCGGCAAGATGATTTGGACAAACCTTTCATGCACCAGCTGCTGAAGCTGGCGGGACAAGAGGCGCGCAAGCTGCAGCAGAGTTGACGTGAAGGTGGGGTGTAGTTGGGTTTAAGGGGGGTAAGGTGGGGAAGATCCCCACCCTACGTTAGATGACTTTT
>JBFGFW010000203.1:0-5176 GCA_041579395.1 Sulfitobacter sp. | reverse complement strand
GTACGCTCTTTGATCCCGCCGGGGTGGCCAGTGTGCCAGTAGAAGTTTTCTTCACGCTTCTTGCCAGTCATCTGGATTTTCTCGGCATTGATCACGATGACGTTGTCGCCGCAATCCATGTGAGGTGTGTAGGAAGGCTTGTGCTTGCCGCGCAGACGCATGGCAATGATCGACGCAAGACGGCCAAGGACGACGCCTTCAGCGTCGACGATGATCCATTTCTTGTCGATATCTGCCGGTGTTGCAGAAAAGGTTTTCATGGACGGAATTCCCGTTAATTTGGTGAAGGGGTCCGAAACCGAACCCCGCTATCTGATGGCTGGGTTATAAAGACGGCCCGCTCCGCGTCAAGCGGTGGTTCTTCAAATTAAGTCAGCAATTACAGCCCCTTACAAATTAGGTATAATAATACCCCACGAAATTCAAGCGCCGATGCCCCCCACCGGCGTCCGGGTCGTCGAAAAATCAGTAACATCCTTGTGTGACCCCAAGGACTTCTAGACCCTGGGTTGGTCAGACCTGCCCCGTTTTCGGGCCAGCCTGACCAACCCACTTATCCCCTAGCGCGGCGGGATGGCGTAGGTCAGGCTGGCGCGCGCCACGGGCGTGTCGCCCCCTTCGGAATAGACCAGAACGTCGCAGACCGACAGCTGCCTGCCCAGTTTCAACAGCCGGGTTCGCGCGATCAGATCCACATTTGCGGCGGGTTTGCGCATGAAATCGATCGAGCAGTTCGTGGTCACCGCCAGCGCCTTGGGGCCGATCCGCGCCAGCGTCATCAAATAGGCGCTGACATCGGCCAGCGCGAAAATTGACGGGCCCGACACCGTGCCTCCGGGGCGCAGATGCTGGTTGCCCACCAACAGGCGCGTGGTCAGATCAATCTCACCGACATGGTCGATGGCAAAGTCGTCGGCGACCTGCTTGAACACATCTTTCATGAAACCCGCCAGTGCATCGGCATCCATTACAATCGGCATACTTGTCCTCCGTCATATGTCTCAGCTACGCTCTGGGAAATCGCGAAGGAGAGCAAGATGCCAATTCTCGAACAAGCCCGTGACGGTGCGGTAACCCGTCTGACGATGAATGCGCCGGACCGGCTGAATGCCTTATCGGATGAAATGCTCGCGGCGTTGCAGGAAACGCTGGATGACATTGCACAGACGCCCGACATCCGCGTTGTCACCCTGTCGGGGCGCGGCAAGGCGTTTTGCGCAGGACATGACCTGAAACAGATGACTGCTCTGCGGCAGGCCGAAGACGGCGGGGCCTCCGGGTTTCGCGACCTGTTCGAGCGGTGCAGCCGCGTGATGGCCCGGGTCCAGTCCATGCCGCAGCCGGTGATTGCGCAGGTTCACGGCATCGCCACGGCGGCAGGCTGCCAGCTGGTCGCGACCTGTGATATGGCCGTCGCCGCCGACACCACGCGTTTTGGCGTCAACGGCGTGAATATCGGGCTGTTCTGTTCGACACCGATGGTAGCCCTCAGCCGCAACATCGCACGCAAGCAGGCGTTTGAAATGCTGACGACGGGGGATTTCATCAATGCGGCGCGTGCCCGCGAATTGGGGCTGGTGAACCGCGTCGTGTCGGAAGGCGATCTTGACGCAGAAACCCAGGCATTGGCCCAAAAGGTCGCGGGGAAACTGGGTGCCGCGGTCAAAATCGGCAAGCAGGCGTTTTACGCGCAACTTCAGATGCCCGTCGATCAGGCATATGCCTATACCGGCGATGTGATGGTCGAAAACATGCTCTACCGCGACACCAGGGAGGGCATTGATGCGTTCTTGGAAAAACGCGATCCGACATGGGTTCAATAGGCTTCCGATGATTGTTTCCAAATCGAACCGAATTGTCCCTCTTTTAACTATAGCAATTCGGGCAGAATTGGGGCACAAATAAGACAAGGCAGATGCCTTACGCATTTTGGGTCGCCGCCGGCGGAAGGTCCCTCCAGGTCAGCCTCTCACTGACCGACCGTTCCCGCAGCGGCGACCCCAAAATCCCTCGTTTCCGACATTCCCATGACCATCGACTGCACGCGCCAGTGCGTGTTTTTGTTGCGCCTGCGCGGTCCCTGCCCTACATCGCTGGCATGACACAAACACTTCATATCATCGGCGGCGGCATGGCCGGATCAGAGGCCGCCTGGCAGGCCGCAAACACGGGCATCCCGGTCGTGTTGCACGAAATGCGCCCACAAGTCGGGACATTCGCGCACCAGACCGGGCTTTTGGGCGAAATGGTCTGCTCGAATTCGTTCAGATCGGATGATGACGAACAAAACGCCGTAGGTCTGCTGCACTGGGAAATGCGTGCGGCGGGTGGGCTGATCATGGCCACCGCGCAAAAACATCGCCTGCCCGCAGGTGGGGCGCTGGCGGTTGATCGTGATCCTTTTGCGCAATCGGTCACCGACGCGTTGATGGCGCATCCGAATATCTCGGTCGAATATGGTGAAATCACCGAATTGCCACGCGACGGTCATTGGATCATTGCGACCGGCCCGCTGACCTCGGGTGCTTTGGCCACGGCGATTGCGGCTGAAACCGGGGCCGAAGCGCTGGCCTTTTTCGACGCCATCGCGCCGATCATCTATCACGATAGCATCGACATGACCAAAGCGTGGATGCAATCGCGCTATGACAAGGGCGAGACCGAGGAAGAGCGGACTGCCTATCTGAACTGCCCGATGACCAAAATCCAATACGAAGCGTTCATCGACGCGCTGCTGGCTGCCGACAAAACCGAATTTCACGAGGGCGAGACTGCCGGCTATTTCGATGGTTGCCTGCCGATCGAAGTGATGGCGGAACGCGGGCGCGAGACTTTGCGTTTCGGCCCGATGAAGCCTGTGGGCCTGACTAACGCCAACGATCCCGACAACAAGCCCTATGCCGTGGTACAACTGCGCCGCGACAACAAACTGGGGACGCTTTATAATATGGTCGGTTTCCAGACCAAGATGAAGTACGGGGCCCAGACCGAGGTGTTGCGGATGATCCCCGGCCTTGAGAACGCAATGTTTGCGCGGCTTGGGGGCATACACCGCAACACGTTTCTGAACTCTCCGACGTTGCTGGACGACCAGATGCGCCTGCGCAGCCAGCCCAACATCCGTTTCGCAGGGCAGATCACCGGTGTCGAAGGCTATGTCGAAAGCGCGGCGATGGGATTGCTGGCGGCCCGTCTGGCCGTGGCCGAAATCAAGGGCGAGGTTGCCGCCCCCCCACCGCCAACGACCGCGACCGGCGCATTGATCACGCACATCTCCGGCGGGGCCGAGGCGAAAACGTTTCAGCCGATGAACGTGAACTTCGGGCTGTTCCCGCCCGTCGAGGGGCTGAAAGCGGGCCGCCGGGGCCGCAAAGACCGCTACAAAGCCTATACCGACCGGGCCAAGCTGGACTGGCAGGCCTGGCTGGATGGCGCGACCGTCCCCGCGTGAGGTTCGTCACCCGATTTGCACCGTCGCCCACCGGCCCGCTGCATCTGGGCCACGCTTATTCCGCGCTGCTGGCGCATGACATGGCGTGGGCAGCGGGCGGAGTCTTTCTGCTACGGATCGAAGACATCGACCAATCGCGGGCCCGTCCCGAATGGGAAGCGCAGATCTACGATGATCTGTCGTGGCTGGGGCTGACGTGGCCCACGCCGGTGATGCGCCAGTCTGACAACCTGCCCCGCTACCGCGCCGTGTTGCAGCAATTGTGGGATCGCGGGTTGCTCTACCCTTGTACCTGCACCCGCGCGGACATCGCCGCCGCCGCTTCCGCCCCGCAAGAAGGGGTCACGCAGATCGGGCCGGATGGGCCGATTTATTCCGGTACCTGCCGTCACGCCCGGTCTGAGTTTCCTCCGTCATCGTTGCCGACCACGGCGCTGCGGTTGGATATGCACAAGGCCATGGGGCTGATCGCGACCCCGCTGGGGTTCGACGAATACGGCGATGGCACGCGGCAGCACATCACCTTTGGGCCAAAGGAAGCCGTCGACGGCATCGGCGATGTCGTGCTGGCCCGGCGCGATATGGGCACATCGTACCATCTGTCGGTGGTGGTCGATGATGCGGCCCAAGGGATAACCCATGTGGTGCGCGGCAAGGATCTGTCCCACGCCACGATGATCCATGTGATTTTGCAAAAACTGCTGGGTTTGCCGGTACCGGCGTATCATCACCACCGCCTGATCCGGGACGACCAAGGCAATCGGTTGGCGAAACGCGATGACGCCCGCGCGATTACAACCTATCGCGCCGAGGGGGCCAGCCCGCAGGATATCCGTGCGATGATAGGGCTTTAGCGGCGGACCTTAATCCTTCGGATGCATGATGATTCGCTCAACGCCGTGTTCGATCACCGTGTAGAAACAGGTGCGCCGTCCAGTGTGGCAAGCTGGGCCGGTTTGTTTGACACGCAATAACAGGCAGTCGCGGTCACAGTCGATTCGTAGATCGACCAGCGCCTGCACGTGGCCGCTGGTTTCGCCCTTGACCCAGAAGGACTGTCGCGACCTGCTCCAATATGTCACGCGCCCCGTCGACAGGGTTTGCGATACCGCGTCGGCGTTCATCCATGCCATCATCAGCACTTCACCGGTGTCCACGTCCTGAGCGATGGCCGGGATCAGGCCCGCGTCATTGTATTTCAGCGTGCCGGACTCGAATTCCATCGGCCATCCCCCATAATTACTTTTTGCATCATCCGTGTGGTGGCTTATGTAAGGACTAAGCGGAAAAAGGAACAGCAAATGAGCGCGGATACCGACCTGATCAAGCTCTACTCGGCCCGAATTCTGGGGCTGGCTGCGGATATTCCGCATCTGGGGCGTTTGAATAACCCTGATGCCACGGTCACGCGCCGCTCGCCTTTGTGCGGGTCGACCGTGACGGTGGATGTGGTCGTGACCGATGGCAAGATGACGGATCTGGGTCAGGATGTGAAAGCCTGCGCCTTGGGGCAAGCGGCCGCTGCCGTTGCCGGTGCAGCAGCAGTCGGGGCGACGCTGGCGCAAGTGGAAACCGCGCGCGATCAGCTCAAGGCGATGCTGAAAGGCAAAGGCCCGGTCCCTGACGCGCCTTTTGGCGGGTTCGAAGTGCTGACACCTGCGGTCGACTATAAGAATCGCCATGCGTCGATCCTGCTGAGCATTGAAGCTATGGCCGAAAGATCGG
>JBFGFW010000202.1:0-5236 GCA_041579395.1 Sulfitobacter sp. | reverse complement strand
CTGAATCCGCGTCCCTTTCTGATCCAGAACTATCATGTGGCGCAATCAAAAGCGCGGCAAGGCTGGGCCGTTCTGCGCGACAAGGGGCCGGGCAAGGTCACCTTCTGGTTCATCGCGCTGATCGTCGGTATTGTCGCGGGCTTTGCGGCTTTGTTTTTCCGCAAGGGAATCAATGCAATACAAGCGTTTCTTTATGGCACCGAAGACGTGCAGCACCTGCACAGTTTTATCGGCAGCCTGGACTGGTACTGGGTCGTTCTGATCCCGACGTTCGGCGGGCTGACGGTCGGCCTGATTCTGCACAACTTTACCCGAGACGCACGGGCGCGCAGCGTTGGCGATGTCATTCTTGGGGCGGCCATCCACGAAGGCCGGGTCGAAACGCGGGCCGGTATCGCATCGGCACTGGCGTCGCTGATCACGCTTAGCACCGGTGGGTCATCGGGGCGCGAAGGCCCGGTGGTGCATTTGGCCGCCGTTATATCCACGCTTGTCAGCCGCAGGATAAACGCCAGCGGCATCACCGGGCGCGATCTGCTGGGCTGTGCCGTGGCCGCCGCCGTGTCGGCCAGCTTTAACGCGCCCATTGCCGGTGCCCTTTTCGCGCTCGAGGTCGTGTTGCGGCATTTCGCGGTGCATGCCTTTGCCCCGATCGTGATTGCATCGGCGGCGGGAACGGTGATCAACCGATGGGAATTTGGCGGACTTACGGAATTTGCTTTGCCCACAGTCGGGGACGTGGCGTTCTATGCGGAATTGCCAGCGTTTCTACTTTTGGGGCTGACCTGCGGACTGGTGGCCGTGATCCTGATGCGGGGGATTTTCTGGGCCTAAGACCTGGGCAACTTCATCCAGGCGCGCACCAAGCTGCCCCGCTATCTGCGCCCTGCGGCGGCCGGGGCGATCCTTGGGGTCATCGCGCTGTGGTTTCCGCATATCATCGGCGTGGGCTACGAGACGACAACCCGCGCGCTGGCTGGCAATCTGGTGCTGCACGAGGCGCTGGTGTTCGCGGTGCTCAAGGTCATCGCGGTGTCGATCACTTTGGGCGGGCGCATGGGCGGCGGGGTCTTTTCACCGTCCCTGATGCTGGGGGCGCTGACCGGGCTGGCTTTTGGACTGATCGCCACCAGCGTCTTTCCCGACATATCCGGGGTCACGTCGCTTTATGCATTGGCGGGCATGGGGGCTGTCGCCGCAGCCGTCCTGGGCGCGCCCATATCGACCACCTTGATCGTGTTCGAACTGACAGGGGATTGGCAGACCGGGCTTGCGGTGATGGTTGCCGTCAGCATGTCCACCGCACTTGCATCGCGCATCGTCAACCGCAGCTTTTTCCTGACCCAGATGGAGCGGCGCGGCGTGCATCTGGCCGCAGGCCCGCAGGCCTATCTGCTCGCGATGTTCGTGGTGGGCCGGATCATGCGTCGCCCCGATGATCCGCGCGCCGCCGATGAAGAAACATGTTGGACCCTGATTGGCGAGGGGACATATATCGACGGCACCGCAACGCTTGAAGCTGCAATGCCGATCTTTGAACAGACGGGTGTGGCCTTTATCCCGGTGGTCAAGTTGCAGCCCGAATCCCCCCCCGAACTGCTTGGCGCGCTGTTCCATGTGGACGCGCTCAAGGCCTATAACCGCGCGCTGGCGGATACTGCCGCCGAAGAACATTCCTAAGTGTCGCTTTGTTGATGATCGTCAGAGCGACCGCGCCGCACTGTCTTTTTCAACCTCGCACCAACTTGAATTGGCCTGAGTGGTGACACTTGGTCGGACAGGTTTGCCGGGTGGCGATGGTCTAAATGATCTGCTGAACATCGGCGCAGGTGTCGTTGTGACCATTCAGTACTCCGATCCGACGACCCTGAGCGCGGATTCACGCTGGTTGCCGAACGTCTGACCTGCATCAGATCTGTTCAACGGCCACTTCGGGAACGTCATGAAAGGCCAGATGGCCCTTGATCTCAACGACTGGGTCGTTGGGATCTTCGTATGACAATGCGACGTTGTTCAGCGTCCGGCTTTTGGTCACGACGGAAAAGTAACTCGCGTCGCCCTTGAACGGGCAGTGGGTGGTCTTATCGGTCTTGTCCAGAAACGCCATGGCGATGTCTTCGCGGGGGAAAAAGATCACCGCGTCGCGGTCGCCTTCGCGCAATTCCAGCGCATTCCTGGTCTCGGCCAAAACGGCTCCACCCGCACGCACTGTCCAGGTTCCGTCAGCTTTCGATATCTTGATATGGTCCGTCATGGCTGACCGCCCTCCCTGAATCATTTTCCGTGACCGGCGCTCATAGCGGCGCTGTTGCGTTATCCAACCATAGTTTCGCAAGGGGCGATAGACGCGGTCCAATCTTTTCCGCAACCTCACGGTGATACCTGTTCAGCCACTGGACCGAGACGCTGTCCATCAGGTCCGCCGCGATCAGCCGTTTGTCGATGGGTGCAAAGCTCAGCGTTTCCCAATTTAACATGACCCGGTGCGCATCGCCGCCCGGCAGATCGGGGGCAGGGCGCACGACCAACAGGTTTTCCAGCCGGATGCCGAACGCGCCCTCGCGGTAATATCCCGGCTCGTTCGACAGGATCATGCCGGGCATCAACGGAACGGTGCTGATCTTGCTCAACCGTTGCGGCCCCTCGTGCACGCTAAGATATGCGCCCACACCATGCCCAAGGCCATGGTCAAAGTCCTGTCCGGCCATCCACAGCGGCACGCGGCCGATCGCCTCGATGTCGCGCCCGGCAAGACCCGAGGGCCAGCGCAGTCGGCTCATCGCGATCATGCCCAACAGCACGCGGGTAAAGGCCTGCCGCGCCTCGACCGGAGGGGCACCTATCGCGACGGTCCGTGTGATGTCAGTGGTGCCATCCAGATATTGCCCGCCGGAATCCAGCACCAGCAGATGCCCGTCCTCCAGGGTGGAATCGGTTTCTGTGGTGACGCGGTAATGCATGATTGCGCCATTCGGGCCTGTCCCGGCGATGGTTTCAAAGCTGATGTCCCGAAGGGCATTGTCACGGCGACGAAACTGCTCCAACTGGGTCACGACCTGAATTTCCGTCAAGCTGCCGGGGGGCTGACTGTCCAACCAGGCCAACAATTCGACCAACGCTGCGCCGTCGCGCAGATGCGCCGCCGCTGATCCTGCAACTTCAGCTTCGTTCTTGCAGGCCTTGGGCAGCGCGCACGGGTCATCCCCCCACGCGGCGCGCGTCCCGACGGCATCGGCAATCGCGACGGGAACGGTCGTCTTGTCCAACCGGATCGGGCCGGGCAGGGCGCGCAGATATGCAAGCAATGTTTCGGGGCTGCGCACGGTCACCATGTCGCCCAGATGGTCAGCGATGCCCGCCACCTTTTGCGGTGACACGAACAGATCGACGGCCCCCGAGGCATGCAAGACGACAAAGCCATGCACGACCGGGTTACGGGCAATGTCGGCACCGCGGATGTTCAGCAGCCAGCACAGGCTGTCGGGCAGGGTGATCACGCCGGCCACTTGGCCCTTGTCCCGCAAGGTCTGCCCCAGCCGTGCGCGTTTGTCGGCATGGGATTCGCCTGCAAACTCCAGTGGATGCACCTTGGCGGGTGCCATTGGCGGCGGCGGCTGGTCGGTCCAGATACGGTCTATCAAATTAGCGCAGCGTCGCATTTCGATGCCGCTGCCCTGCATCGCTTCGGTCAGTTGGTCAATCTGGCCTACGGCATGCAGCCACGGGTCAAACCCGACGACACCGCCATTGGGCAGTTCCGACTTCAGCCAGTCGGCAAGGGACACTTCGGGCCAGGCCACGGGCGTGAAGACATCGGCCACCTGCGTCTTGACCTGCGTGCGATAGCGCCCGTCGATGAAAACGCCCGCCCGGTCCAGCAGCGCGGCGCAAAACCCCGCAGACCCGGTAAATCCTGTCAGCCAACCAAGCCGCTCGTCATGGGGTGCCACGTATTCACCCTGATGCGCGTCGGCGCGGGGCACCAGAAACCCGTCCAGCCCCTCGGCCTGCATCTCGACACGCAAGGCGGCCAATCGGGGCGGGCCCTGCTCAGGCCGCGAGGTCACCTCAAACGATTGAAACATGCCACGCGCCTCTTTTCATTTTGCCAAAAAAACTCCCCGCGGAGCGTCCCGTCCCGTCAGCTTGCGCGACGCATGCCCATGACGCGCGCCCGTGCCCTTGGGTCGGTGTCAAAAAGTGCTGCCAATTGTTCGGTCATCGCCCCGGCCAGCTGATCTACGTCCGTGATGGTCACCGCGCGGTCATAATAGCGGGTCACATCGTGCCCGATGCCAATCGCCAGCAACTCCACCGCTCTACGCTTTTCGACCATGGCAATCACGTCGCGCAGGTGTTTTTCCAGATAGTTGGCAGGGTTGACCGACAAGGTGCTGTCGTCGACGGGGGCACCGTCGCTGATCACCATCAGGATCTTGCGCGCCTCGTGGCGGGCCAGCATCCGGCGGTGCGCCCATTCCAGCGCCTCGCCGTCGATGTTTTCCTTCAGCAGGCCTTCTTTCATCATCAGCCCCAAGTTGGGCCGGGTGCGCCGCCAAGGCGCATCGGCGGATTTATAGATGATGTGGCGCAGGTCGTTCAGACGGCCCGGCTGCACGGGACGGCCGTCGTTCAGCCAAGCCTCGCGCGCCTGGCCACCTTTCCAGGCGCGGGTGGTAAAGCCCAAGATCTCGACCTTGACGTTGCAGCGTTCCAGCGTGCGGGCCAAGACATCGGCACAGATCGCGGCAATCGAAATTGGTCGGCCCCGCATCGACCCCGAGTTGTCCAGCAGCAGGGTCACGCAAGTGTCGCGAAATTCGGTGTCCTTTTCGACCTTGAACGACAGCGGCGTGGTCGGGTTCGCCACGATCCGCGCAAGGCGGCCCGCGTCCAGCGTGCCTTCCTCAAGGTCGAATTCCCATGACCGGTTCTGTTGGGCCTGCAAGCGGCGCTGCAGCTTGTTGGCCAGACGGCTGACGGCCCCCTTCAAGGGTTCAAGCTGCTGGTCCAGATAGGCGCGCAAACGTTCAAGTTCGGCCGGTTCGGCCAGTTCTTCGGCACCGATAACTTCGTCATTGTCAGTCCGGTAGACCAGATAATTCGGGTCGGCATCCGATGCGGGGGGTGGGGCTGGCGGTTCCATCGGGGCGTCGCCGTCGGGCATGTCGGCCTCGTAGCCCAGTTCCTGATCGGCCATGTCGTCCATCGACACCTGGGCCTGGGCGGCGTCCTG
>JBFGFW010000201.1:0-5253 GCA_041579395.1 Sulfitobacter sp. | reverse complement strand
ACCCTTAGCGCCTGGCATAACGTCCCATATCGCACCATTCCGGCAGCCGAACCCTTGCCTGCCCTCGCCTGCGCAGGTAGGCATGGAAAAACCTGTTTTCAAAGGGGATGACCTATGGCCGATGATCCAAAAACGCTTGTCTCAACCGACTGGCTTGCACAGCATCTGAAAGATCCCGATCTGCGACTGCTGGACGCATCATGGTATTTGCCTGACATGGGCCGCGACGCAAAAGCGGAATATGACGCGGCGCACATCCCCGGCGCGCGGTTTTTCGACATCGACGAAATTTCGGACGCGCGGTCTGATCTGCCCCACATGGCACCGCCAGCTGAAAAATTCATGTCGCGGATGCGTGCAATGGGCGTGGGCGACGGCCATCAGATCGTCGTCTATGACGGTGCCGGTCTGATGTCCGCCGCCCGTGTCTGGTGGCTGTTCAAACTGATGGGGCAGGACAATGTCGCGGTTCTGGATGGCGGTTTCCCCAAGTGGGTCGCCGAAGGGCACCCGACCGAAGACATGCCGCCGATCCCGCGCGATCGCCACATGACGGTGCGGTTTCAGAACCACCTGGTGCGCGACGTCACGCAAGTGGCGCAGGCGTCAAAGCTGAAGGATCCGCAGATCGTTGACGCCCGCGCGCCTGGCCGTTTTCGCGGTGACGAACCCGAACCGCGCGAAGGTTTGCGCGCGGGCCACATCCCCGGTGCACGCAACCTGCCGTTCACACAGTTGCTGAACGACGACAAGACCATGAAGTCGGTCGAGGAGATCCGGGTCGCGTTCGAGGCCGCAGGCATAGATCTGTCGCGCCCGGTGATCACAAGCTGCGGGTCCGGCATCACCGCTGCCGTCCTCGCGCTGGCGCTGGAACGGCTGGGCCACAATGCGTGGTCGCTCTATGATGGATCCTGGGCCGAATGGGGCATGTTCCCCACCGTGCCCGTCGCGACCGGAGACGCGTGATGTTTGAAACGCTGCAGGCGCAACCCGCCGACAAGATCCTTGCCCTGATGCAGATGTACAAGGACGACCCCCGCGACACCAAGATTGATCTTGGCGTCGGCGTGTACAAGGACGCCACCGGGCTGACGCCGGTGATGCACGCGGTCAAAACCGCCGAACACCAGCTGTGGGAAACCCAGAACAGCAAGGTCTATACCGGCCTTGCGGGCGATCCTGCCTTTGGCGACGCGATGGTCAGGCTGGTACTGGCGGATGCCGTGCCGCGCGGTACCGTCGCCGCAGCAGCGACCCCCGGTGGCACCGGTGCCGTCCGCCAGGCGTTCGAGATGATTCAGATGGCCCGCCCCGACGCCAGGGTGTTCGTGTCCGATCCGACCTGGCCCAACCACCTGTCGATGCTGAAATATTTAGGGATCACGACGGTACCTTATCGCTATTTCGACGATGAAACCCGTGGTGTCGATTTTGACGGCATGATCGAAGATCTGAAGACGGCGCAAAAGGGCGATGTGATCCTCTTGCACGGCTGCTGCCACAATCCGACCGGCGCAAACCTGACCAGCACGCAATGGGACGCGGTTATACGGGTGCTCCAGGATACCGGGGCGACACCCATGATCGACATCGCCTATCAGGGCTTTGGCGACGGTTTGGATGCCGACGCCGCAGCGACCCGCAAGGTTGCCGCATCAGTCCCCGAATGCCTGATCGCCGCCAGCTGTTCGAAGAACTTCGGCATCTACCGTGAACGCACCGGAATGCTGATGGCCGTGTCTTCGGACGCCTCGGCGCAAAAACTAAACCAAGGCACGCTTGCGTTTCTCAACCGCCAGAACTTCAGTTTCCCGCCGGACCATGGTGCCCGGATCGTCACGATGATCCTGGAAGATGACGCGTTGCGGGCCGATTGGATGGCCGAACTGGAAGATGTGCGCAACACGATGCTGGGGCTGCGCAGCCAGCTTGCCGACGAACTGCGGCGGCTGTCGGGGTCTGATCGCTTTGGCTTTCTGGCGCAGCACCGCGGCATGTTCTCGCGGCTCGGCACGACGCCTGAAATGGTCGAAAAGCTGCGCGCTGATCATGGCATCTATATGGTGGGTGACAGCCGCATGAACATCGCCGGCCTGAACACCCAATCGGTCCCGATCCTCGCCAAGGCGATCATCGACGTCGGCATCTAGCCCCCAATCTTCAACTTCACCCTTTCTTAAATACTCAAAACCGCCGCACTGATCCACAGCGCGGCGGTTTCTGGTTATCCCTACCCCACGCGCCGGACGCAAAAAAACCCGGACGCGAACGCCCGGGTTTCTGCGTACCTGAAAGGGCCAGTGCCTAGCTCTTCGAGAAGTAGGGATAGGCTTCCATCCCCAGCTCGGATACGTCGAGGCCCATGATTTCCGCTTCTTCGCTGACCCGGATGCCCATGACCGCTTTCAAGATCAACCAAACGACCATCGACACGCCAAAGACAAACGCGCCGATAGACGCAAAACCGACGATCTGCGTCGCAAAGGACGTGCCTTCGGAATAGATCGGCACCACCATCGTGCCCCAGAAACCTGCAATCAAGTGTACCGGGATTGCGCCAACGACGTCGTCGATCTTCAGCTTGTCAAGAAACGGCACGGCAAGCACGACGATCACACCGCCAACGGCACCGATCCACAGCGCGCCGAACAGGGTTGGGTCAAGCGGCCCTGCGGTGATCGACACAAGACCCGCCAGCGCACCGTTCAACAGCATGGTCAAATCGACCTTCTTGTACAACAACTGCGTCAGAACCATCGCGGCGGTTGCCCCGGCGGCGGCGGCCATGTTGGTGTTGGCAAAGATCTGCGCCACTGCATCGGCATCGATCATGCTGCCCATGGCCAGTTGCGATCCTCCGTTGAAGCCGAACCAGCCCAGCCACAGAATGAACGTGCCCAATGTGGCCAAAGGCAGGTTGGACCCCTGCATCGGGATCACGCGACCGTCCTTGTACTTGCCGATGCGTGGCCCCAGAACCAACGCACCTGCAAGGGCTGCGAAACCGCCCGCGGCATGCACCAGTGTCGATCCCGCAAAATCGCTAAAGCCAGCGTCAGACAACCAGCCCGCGCCCCACTGCCAGCTTGCTTCGATTGGATAGATGAAACCGGTCAGGACAATCGTAAAGATCAGGAACGGCCACAGCTTGATCCGCTCGGCCAACGTGCCTGACACGATTGACGCGGTTGTGGCGCAGAACATCAGCTGGAAAAAGAAGTCGGAGGCATTGGAATAACCGCCCGCGTCGATGGTGGTCTTGATGTCCTTGGTGGCGAACATGCCAAGCCAGCCCTGGATGATCCAGCCGTCACCGGGATACATGATGTTATAGCCGACCAGCCAATACATGATGGCCGCCAGTGAAAAGAGCGCGATGTTTTTCGTCAGCTGGGTGGTGACGTTCTTGGAGCGGACCAGACCGGCTTCCAGCATAGCAAAACCGGCGGCCATCCAGAACACCAGAAAACCCCCGATCAGGAACAGCAGCGTGTTGAAGATGAATGCGGTTTCGGACGCGCTTGCAAATTGCGCGTCTTGGGCGAAACCCAAGGATGGCAGCACAGCGGCTGTGGCTGCCAATGGCAGTAGGGTACGTGATTTCATGTCGTCATTTCCTCGAGCGATGGGGGATCAGATGGCGTCTTCGCCGGTTTCGCCGGTGCGCACGCGCACCGCCTGTTCGACGTCGAGAACAAAGATCTTGCCGTCGCCAATCTTGCCGGTATGTGCGGTGCGGGTGATGGTTTCGACCATTTGGTCGGCCATCGCGTCGGCGACGACCAGTTCAAGTTTGACCTTGGGCACGAAGTTCACGACATATTCAGCGCCGCGATAGATTTCTGTGTGACCGGACTGGGCCCCAAAGCCCTTGATCTCTGTCACCATCAGCCCGCGCACGCCCGCTTCGGTCAACGCCTCGCGCACTTCTTCGAGCTTGAATGGCTTGATTGTTGCAATGATGAGTTTCACCTATAGTCCCTCTTCTGAATGGCAGGCCTGACCTGCATGATGCACTTGCAGCAAAGCGGCACTCGGACTGGATAAGGAAGACCACATCAAGCTGTGCCCGGCGTTGACCGGGAACAATTGGTTAAAAAGTAAGCAGAGTTAATAATGAGCCTAATAAATGTGCAGTAAATTGATCGGCAGCAGCCGCCTCAACGCTAAACAATCCCCCCTGTGCAGGTTAAGATGCCAGGAAACATGGTCGAGCGAGCAGCCTAGATGAGTGATACACCTAAGAAAAAACGTCCTTTGGTCGCTGACAGACGGATTTTCCGCAAAGCGCCGGCGGCCGCGCAAAAGGCCAGTCCGAAAAAAGTGGCGGCCAAGCGCAAGCCGGCCCGCAAGGCCCCACCCCGGCGCGGCGGCATTCTTGGCCTGCTCAGCGCGATGGTGCGCTGGGTTTTCCGGCTGATCTGGACAATCACATGGCGGGTGTCGACTGTGGCGGTGTTGTTGCTGGCGCTGGCCGTGGGCTATTTCTATACCACGCTCCCCCCGCTGGAGGCGCTGCTGGACGGGCGCGCGCGCGGGTCGGTGACCCTGATGGACCGCAACGGTGATGTCTTCGCCTGGCGTGGGGACCAGTTCGGCGGTGTCGTGACTGCCGACAGTGTGTCGCCATTCTTGAAAAATGCGATTGTCGCAACCGAAGACAAGCGGTTCTACCGCCATGTCGGAATCAGCCCGCGCGGCATCGCCTCGGCTGTCAGAATCAACATGTCCGAAGGGCGTGGCCCGTTGCAGGGCCACGGCGGTTCAACGATCACCCAGCAGGTCGCAAAATTGCTGTGTCTGGGAGAGCCATTCGATCCGTCATCAGGCCAGACGGAAAAGGAATACGAGGCGGATTGCCGACGGACATCGTTAAAGCGCAAGGCCAAGGAAGCGATATTCTCATTGGCGATGGAGGCAAAATATTCAAAGGACGATATTCTGTCGATCTACCTTAACCGCGCCTATATGGGCGGTGGGGCGTTCGGGGCCGAAGCGGCTTCCCAGCGATTCTTTGGCAAACCGGCATCGGCGTTGAAACCAGCCGAAGGTGCCATGCTGGCCGGGCTTCTGACCGCGCCGACGACGCTGTCGCCCACCAACAATCTGGATCGGTCCCAAGACCGGGCGGGGACGGTCATTCGCTTGATGCGCGAACAGGGCTATCTGACACAGGCGCAAATGGATGACGCGCTTGCCAACCCCGCAGCCCTGTCCGAGGCGGCCGAAGCCGAAGCGGGGGGATACTTT
>JBFGFW010000200.1:0-5266 GCA_041579395.1 Sulfitobacter sp. | reverse complement strand
AGGCTGAAATGGTTCGCGACCCCTTCATGCATGTTCAGCCGGGCGGTCCAGCGAAACGCTGCCGCAAGGTCGACGCGTTCCTTCCAGTTTTCCATGTTTTGACGAATTTGCGTGACGCTCATGTTCGGTCTCCCTTGCGGCGCACACTGAACCGCGCTGGTGGCATTTGTCACTCGAAAATTGACGCGGCGCTAAAGCGGACGGCTTGGCACCCAGGCATAGCCGTCGCGGCACAGGATATACGCCTCGCGCAGGCCATGGGGTTTTTCGGTGGGCGGCTGCAATATCGTGCCGCCAGCTGCTTCGGCCCGCGCGGCACAGACGTCCGGGTCGCTGTCATACAGCCTGATTTCCATTCCGCCACCGCGCGGCGGAGTTTCGGGCAGCAGCCCCAGCAACGGGTTCGACCCATAGGTCGCATCACTGTGCAGCTGAAACACCTGCCCGCCATACGCCATTATTGCAAAATCATCGCTGACGCGGTGGCCCCGCATGGCGAAGACCGTTTCCAAAAACTTCACGTGCCAGCGCACGTCGCGCACCAGCAGGTTCAACGCGATGCCCTTCAGGCTGGCCCCAAATGCTTGTGGCGATACGGTTTCATAGTCCATCGGCCCCCTCCTGACACTGCCTGACCTTGAACCCCGCGCAATCTTCGTGTCAACGTCGCGCATGACGCAAAAAACCTTTCCCTCATGGCCGGATGTGGCTGATCAGCTGGTCGCCGTCGCGGCGGGCCGCTTGGCAGCGGATACGGTCATCACCGGCGGGGCTTGGGTCAACGTCCACACCCGCGAGGTGTTGCCCGACCACGACATCGCCATCGTCGCCGGTCGGATCGCGTTTGTCGGGCCGGATGCCAGCCACTGCATGGGGCCTGAAACCCACGTCATCGACGCCAAGGGCCGCTATATGGTGCCGGGACTTTGCGACGGCCACATGCATATCGAAAGCGGCATGCTGACCCCTGCTGAATTCGCCCGCGCCGTGATACCGCATGGCACCACATCCATGTTCACCGACCCGCACGAGATCGCAAACGTGCTGGGGCTGGACGGTGTGCGAATGATGCATGACGAGGCGTTGTTGCAGCCGATCAACATATTCACGCAGATGCCATCCTGTGCGCCGTCTGCGCCCGGATTGGAGACCACGGGCTTCGAGATAACCGCCGAAGATGTGGCCGCAGCGATGGCCTGGCCCGGCATCATCGGGTTGGGCGAGATGATGAACTTTCCCGGTGTGACCGCCGGTGATGCCAAGATGCTGGCCGAGATCGCGGCGACCCAGCGTGCTGGCAAGACGGTGGGCGGGCACTATGCCTCGCCCGATCTGGGGCCAGCGTTCGCCGCCTATGTTGCGGGCGGGCCTGCGGACGACCACGAAGGCACCTGCGAGGCCGATGCGATTGCGCGGATGCGGCAAGGGATGCGCGCGATGATCCGGCTCGGGTCGGCGTGGTACGATGTGGAAACCCAGATTACCGCCATTACGGAAAAAGGTCTGGACCCGCGCAACATGATCCTGTGCACGGACGATTGCCATTCCGGCACGCTGGTCAACGATGGGCACATGAACCGGGTCGTGCGTCATGCCATCGACTGCGGCTGTGACCCGCTGATCGCCCTGCAAATGGCAACCATCAACACGGCCACGCATTTCGGGTTGGAGCGCGAAATCGGGTCGCTGACACCGGGGCGTCGCGCGGATGTGATTTTGACGTCGGATTTGACGACACTGCCGATTGAGGTCGTGATCGCCCGCGGGCAGATCGTGGCGCGGGATGGCGAATGTCTGGTGGAATGTCCGCATCTTGATTGGCCCGACAAGGCGCGGCAGACGGTGCATATGGGCAAGACGCTGGGCGCGACGGACTTCCATATCGCTGCACCCAAAGGGGCCAACGCCGTCACTGCCAACGTGATCGGCGTGGTCGAAAATCAGGCCCCGACCCGTGCGTTGAAGTTTGAACTGCCCGTGACCGACGGGCGGGTTCAAGCCACCGGAGAGGTTTGCCAGATCGCACTGGTGGAGCGGCATCGCGGCACCGGCACTGTGGTAAATGCCTTTGTCTCGGGCTTTGGCTATGAAGGCGCGATGGCAATGGCATCGACCGTGGCGCATGACAGCCACCACATGATCGTTGTCGGCACGGACGCCGACCAGATGGCTTTGGCTGCCAACCGGCTGGGCGAAGTTGGCGGCGGCATCACTCTGTTCAGGGACGGGATCGAACTGGCGATGGTGGAACTGCCGATTGCGGGCCTGATGTCCGACAGACCCGCGCGCGAGGTTGCGGCCAAGGCGGAAAACATGATGCAGGCGATGCGCGATTGCGGCTGCGCCCTGAACAATGCCTATATGCAGCATTCCCTGCTGGCGCTGGTGGTCATCCCGGAGCTTAGAATTAGCGACCTGGGTTTGGTGGATGTGCGCAGCTTTGAATTTATCCCCTTGCTGGAGCCCCTCTCATGAGCCGTATCCTGACCCCGGACGCGCCCCCCGCCGAAGATTTTACCGATGCAGCCGCAGCCGTGCAGCGTCTAATCGACCTCTATCACGCCTCTACGGGCTTTCTGACAGAGCACTTTCAAAAAGCCATGGACGGCAATGTACCCGACATGCGGATCCGCGCGTTCTATCCCGAAATCCGTTTTACCACCTCGACCTACGCCCGCGTGGATTCGCGGCTGTCGTTCGGTCACGTGTCATCGCCCGGCACCTTTTCCGCAACGATCACCCGGCCTGAGCTGTTCAAAAATTATTTGACCCAGCAGATCGGACTGCTGATCGGAAATCATGGGCAACCCGTGACGATTGCGACATCGGACACGCCGATTCCGGTGCACTTTGCCGTGGGGCATGACGATAATATCAATGTCCCGCAGGAAGGGGCCGCCGATTTCACGTTGCGCGACGTGTTCGATGTGCCCGACCTGAGCACCACAAGTGACGACATCGTCAATGGCACCTATCAGCCCGTCGACGGCGTGCGGCCCCTGGCCCCCTTTACGGCGCAGCGGGTCGATTATTCGCTGGCGCGGCTGGCACATTACACGGCGACCGACCCGGATCATTTTCAGTGCCACGTGCTGTTTACAAACTACCAGTTCTACGTGACCGAGTTCGAAGAATACGCCCGCGCCATGCTGCGTGATCCCGACAGCGGCTATACGTCGTTCGTATCAACCGGGAACATCGAAATCACCGATGGCGATGCGGTAGTTCTGGCATCGGTCAAGACGCCGCAAATGCCGACCTATCATCTGAAGCGCGAAGACGGGTCGGGCATCACGCTGGTCAACATCGGCGTTGGTCCGTCGAATGCAAAAACCGCAACCGACCACATTGCGGTTCTGCGGCCCCATGCGTGGCTGATGGTGGGACACTGTGCCGGACTGCGCAACACCCAGCAGCTGGGGGACTTCGTACTGGCCCACGGCTATCTGCGCGAGGATCATGTATTGGACGATGACCTGCCCGTCTGGGTGCCGATTCCGGCGCTGGCAGAGATTCAGATCGCGCTGGAAGACGCGGTGGAACAGGTTACACAGCTTGAGGGGTATGAGTTGAAGCGGATCATGCGCACCGGCACCGTGGCCACGATTGACAACCGCAACTGGGAACTGCGCGACCACTCCGGCCCGGTGCAGCGGCTGTCGCAATCGCGGGCGGTCGCGCTGGACATGGAAAGCGCCACGATTGCTGCCAACGGCTATCGCTTCAGGGTACCCTATGGCACGCTTTTATGCGTCTCGGACAAGCCCTTGCACGGCGAATTAAAGCTGCCTGGCATGGCGTCCGGCTTCTATAGAACCCAAGTGGCGCGGCATTTAATGATCGGAATTCGCGCGATGGAACAGTTGCGCGATATGCCGTTGGAACGGCTTCACAGCCGAAAATTACGGTCATTTGACGAAACCGCCTTCTTATAAAGGCCCAAAACAGCAAAAAAACGCATGTTTTCACTGATATCCGTCTACTATTCGTTGTGTTCAGCCACAACATACCGTTACATTCTGCGAGTGAGGCCCTAATCCGGGCGGACGAAGGAGAAAAAAAGATGGCTACGAAACCAATGACAAAAACCCAGCTCGTCGCGGCTTTGGCAGATGAAATGGGCTCAGACAAAAAAGCTGCGGGTTCCGCGCTGGATGCAGTGTGTAACCTGATCACCAAGGAAGTGTCTGGCGGCGGTGCCGTAACCCTTCCCGGCATCGGCAAAATCTATTGCCGCGAGCGTCCCGAGCGTATGGTGCGCAACCCCGCCACTGGCGAACAGTTCAAGAAAGACGCGGACAAGGTCGTAAAGATGACCATCGCGAAGGCGTTGAAAGACAGCGTAAACGGCTAAGCCTGTTTACGAAGTACTGTGAAGGGTCGCCTAGGGGCGGCCCTTTTGCGCTTTGGTAGCACCGGGTGCATCGAACGCCCTTGCCCCTGCTATGCATCTCGGAAATGGTCGGCAAACCGGCAGGCACGAAAGGCCCTTTATGGATATGCGCGCGATCTTGGTGGGGCTGGCCTTTGCCTTTATGTGGTCATCGGCCTTCACCTCGGCGCGGATCATTGTGGCGGACGCTTCGCCGCTGATGGCCCTGTCGGCGCGCTATCTGATCTCGGGGATGCTGGGGGTCGGGATTGCGTTGGCGTTGGGGCAGACCTGGCGACTGACCAAGGCGCAATGGCGTGCGACAATCATCTTCGGCATCTTGCAGAACGCCGTTTATCTGGGCCTTAACTTTGTCGCGATGCAGACGGTGCAGGCATCACTGGCGGCGATCATCGCATCGACCATGCCGCTGCTGGTCGGGCTGGCGACCTGGCTTTTCTTGGGTGAAAAACTGAAACCACTTGGGGTCGCTGGGCTGGTCGCGGGCGTCATCGGCGTGGCCATCATCATGGGTGCGCGGATCAGCGGTGGCGTGGACCTGACGGGACTGATGCTGTGCGGCATCGGGGTCTTGGCACTGACGGCGGCCACCCTGTTGGTGCGTGGTGCCACGTCGGGCGGCAATTTCATGATGGTGGTGGGTCTGCAGATGCTGGTGGGCTGCGTCACCCTTACCATCGCGATGCTGCTGTTTGAAACGCCCCATATAAACCCCAGCTGGACGCTGCTGGCGGCATTTGCCTATACCTGCCTGGTGCCGGGTCTGCTGGCGACCGTCGTCTGGTTCTGGCTGGTCAACCGCATCGGGGCGACCCGCGCCGCGACGTTCCATTTCCTGAATCCGTTCTTTGGCGTTGCCGTGGCCAGCGTCCT
>JBFGFW010000199.1:0-5271 GCA_041579395.1 Sulfitobacter sp. | reverse complement strand
TTTTCCATTTGGAATTGCAATAAAAAAAGCCCCCTTGCAGGGTGTGGCAAAGGGGCTTTGGTCGCTTGGGCTTTGACGAATGTCAGAAGCTTACTGATTTGGCAGCATCACAGCGTCAATTACGTGGATCACGCCGTTGGACTGCTTGACGTCAGCGATCTCAACGAATGCGCCGTTGCCATTTTCGTCGGTCAGGAAAACGCGACCGTCATCAGCAATTGTCGCATCCAGAACGCAACCGCCCAGCGTAGTGATCGGGTGCTTGCCGTTGTCAGCGGCGATCATGCCTTGAATGGCTTCGGCCATCACGGCCTGATCTACGACATGGCAGGTCAGGGTCTGGACCAGCAGTTCCTTGTTCTCTGGCATCAGCAACGTGTCCACCGCGCCTGCTTCTAGGCGGTCAAAAGCTGCATTGGTCGGTGCGAATACGGTGAACGGGCCTTCGCCAGACAATGTTTCAGCCAAACCGGCGGCCTGCACGGCTGCGACCAGCGTGGTGTGGTCAGCGGAATTCACGGCGTTTTCAACGATGTTCTTTTCCATCGACATTTCGGCACCGCCGACCATTGGGTTCATTTTGTGCGCATCGGCAAAAGCCGCGCCTGCGGTCAAAGCGAGGGCTGCGGTGGCTGTCATCATTTTCTTGGTGAAAGTCATGGTGTACTCCTGAGTTTCAAAATTACTTGGCGATCAGTGATTGATCATGGAGTACCAACGAAGATCAGCGATGATTGGTTGCACGGATTTTTTGTTTCACACGAGAATGTTACCTGGCGGCGTGCCAGTCAAAGAAATGGGGGCCGGCCTGCGCAAGCAAGTCATGGGCAAGGTCCACACCCATCCTGCCACCGTCGCTGATCGGGCCACTGCGCGCGCCGGTAATTACTTCGGAACCGTCAGGGCGCAGCACCTCGCCGCGCAGGTGCAGCGTATCGCCGTCGAGCGTGGCCAGCCCCGCAATCGGGGTCTCGCAAGAGCCGTCGAGGGTCAGCAGAAAGGCACGTTCGGCCGTCAGGCGTTGGCCGGTGGGGGTGTCGTGGATGGCGGCAAGCATCGCCTCGGTATCAGCGTCGCCGGCGCGGCGTTCTATGCCGATGGCCCCCTGGGCCACCGCGGGCAGCATATCGGCGTCATCAATCGGTGTGAACGGGACGTGCTGCATGCCCAGTCGGTTCAGCCCGGCCACAGCCAGAAAGGTGCATTCGGCCACGCCATCCGCCAGCTTTTTCAGCCGGGTCTGCACATTGCCGCGGAATTCGACGACTTGCAGGTCGGGCCGCTTGTGCAGCAGTTGGGCGCGCCGTCGCAGGCTTGAGGTGCCCACGACCGCGCCTTCCGCCAACTGGTCGAGCGCCGACAGCGTTGGGGCGACGAAGGCATCACGGGGGTCTTCGCGCGGCAGGAAGGTGTCAAGCAGCAGGCCGCCCGGCTGGAGTGTCGGCATGTCCTTCATCGAATGCACGGCGATATCGATCTTGCCTGCCAGCAGCTCCTCTTCGATTTCGCGGGTGAACAGGCCCTTGCCGCCAATGTCCTTGAGCGGACGGTCCTGAATGGCATCGCCGGTGACCTTGATCACCACGATCTCGAACGCCGCTTGGGGGATCTCGAATGCGGCGGCAAGACGGGCGCGGGTCTCGTAGGCCTGCGCCATCGCAAGCGGAGAGCCGCGCGTACCGATGCGCAAGGGGTTTTCGGGCGTGGGCAGGGACAGGATCATCGTGTTCTCTTCGGGCAGGTCATTTTGGGCCGACAATGCGGCAGCAGCGCCTTGACATCCACCCCCTACATCTTGACCAAAGGGAAAAGATTTCTGGATGAGGATGCCCATGGCGCAAAGTTCAACCCCGACCAAAACCATCCTGCGTGCCTTGGCGGGCGAAACGCTGGCGACGCCTCCGATCTGGATGATGCGCCAGGCGGGGCGGTATCTGCCTGAATATAAAGCCACGCGCGCGCAGGCGGGGGATTTCCTGTCGCTGTGTTATAACCCTGAACTTGCGACCGAAGTCACCCTGCAGCCGATCCGCCGTTATGGATTTGACGCAGCGATCCTGTTTGCCGATATCCTGCTGGTGCCGCAAGCGTTGGGGGCGGATCTGTCGTTTGTGACCGGCGAGGGGCCGCGCCTATCCACCGTGACGACGCAGGCGGATTTCGACACGCTTAGGCCCGTGGGCGATATTCACGAGACGCTGCACCCTATTTATCAAACCGTGCGCAACCTTGCGGGGGCCTTGCCCTCCGACACCACTTTGATCGGCTTTGCAGGTGCCCCGTGGACGGTGGCGACCTATATGATTGCGGGGCAGGGCACCAAGGATCAGGGCCCGGCGCATCAATTGCGGATCAATGACAACCCGCTGTTTGAATCGCTGCTGGATCTGATCACCAAGGCGACCATCGAATATATGTCGGCGCAGATCGACGCGGGTGCCGAGGTGATGAAGATTTTTGACAGTTGGGCCGGATCCCTGCCGGGCGACGCTTTTGAAAAATATGCGCTGGCCCCCGCACGCGAGATTACGCAAGAGTTGAAAAAACGTCATCCCGGCATCCCGATCATCGGCTTCCCGCGTGAGGCGGGCGACAAATACATCGGTTTCGCCAAGGCGACGGGCGTGGACTGCGTGGCGCTGGACAATTCCGTGTCTGCCGATTGGGCAGCGGCACATGTTCAGGTAGATGGCTGCGTGCAGGGTAACCTTGCGTCATCCCATGTGGTCACGGGCGGGCAGCCGTTGGTCAATGAAACGCGCGCGATCGTCAAGGCGTTTTCCAAGGGACCACATATCTTTAATCTTGGTCACGGCATCACGCCGGATGCCAACCCTGACAACGTTCAATTGATGATCGACACGGTGCGAGAGGCCGGCGGCAGGGATTAGTTTTGCATTGGCTCTTGACGAGGGCCGAGCCCTGTCATAACCCGCACACCGATGGCGTTATAGCTCAGTTGGTTAGAGCGAACGACTCATAATCGTTAGGTCCCTGGTTCAAATCCAGGTAACGCCACCATCGTCCCCCACCTTTTGGATTGGTTCCGATAGCCGCCATTTCTGCGGCGCGTTGGCGGCAATGCGCATTATACTGCGCGCAAAGCCGATTTATTTGACGATGGCGCAGGTTGCGCTGCTAGGCTGCGTGGAAGTGTATTTTTGGTGGAATTTTGCCCTGTTGTGCAAAGCTTTGTGTGATGGATCCCCTTATTTTGCCAAGAAAAGTTGATGACAACGATTGTTAGACAGCCTAACGATATGGCGCACGAAACGCAGCGTCACTTGATCGAATTCAGGGGCCTGCAATCCTGGGGGAGGATGCCAGATGGAAGTCTCACGCAAGGCCTTTTTGCGCCTGATCGGCAGTGCTGCTGTTGCCGTTGGTCTGACTGGCGGGGTCGCCTTGGCTCAAGAGGTGACCTTGTCATTGCACCAGTTCCTGCCGCCGCAGGCAAATGTGCCAAAGCTGGTTCTGGATGTCTGGGCCGACAAGATCGAGGCGGACAGCGATGGGCGGATCAAGATCCAGCGCTATCCCGCGATGCAGCTTGGCGGCACCCCGCCCGAGCTGATTGATCAGGCGATCGACGGCGTGGCCGATATCGTCTGGGCGGTGAACGGGTTTACGCCGGGCCGTTTTCCCAGAACCGAGGTGTTTGAACTGCCGTTCATGACATCGAATGCGCGCGCGACATCCTATGCCTATTGGAAGCTGATGGAAGAACAGATGCAGAATGCGGATTTCAAGGACGTGCAGGTTCTTGGCGCGTGGGTGCATGGGCCCGGTATGCTGCACACCAAGCAACCGGTCGCGGTGCCAGCCGACCTGCAGGGGATGAAGATCCGCGGCGGGTCGCGGTTGGTCAACCAGCTGCTGGAAAAGGTGGGCGCAACGCCGGTTGGTTTGCCGGTAACCGCGATCCCCGAATCCCTGTCGAAAGGGGTGATCGACGGCACCACGATCCCATGGGAAGTGACGACCGCGCTGAAAGTGTCAGAGCTGGTCAAGAACCACACGGAATTTGACGGCCCGTCGATCTATAACCTGACTTTCGTGCTGGCGATGAACAAAGACAAATACGACAGCCTGCCCGACGATCTGCGCGCCATCATCGACGCGAACTCCGGGTTGGACTTCTCTGTTTTTGCAGGCGGGACGCAGGCCGATGCGGATGGTCCGGCGCGGCAGATTGCGGTGGACAGCGGTAATAACATCGTCACGGTGACGCAGGAACAGGCAAAGGAATGGGATGCCATGGCGCGCCCGATCTATGACACGTGGATCGCCGACATGCAGACCAAGGGTATCGACGGTCAGGCGCTTATTGATAAGGCGCGTGCATTGATGTCAGAGTACAAACCAACCAACTGACAGGGCCGCCGAAAAATCGGCGGACCGGGCGAACGACAACAAAAAGGGGAGAAACCAAATGATCTTTAGAAGAACGCTGATGGGACTGGCCGGTGCGGCATTTGCCGTGGGCCTTGGCGCGACAACCGCGATGGCGCAAGAGGTGACATTGCGGATGCACCAATTCTTGCCGCCACAGGCCAACGTGCCGAAACTGGTTCTGGATGTCTGGGCGGACAAGGTCGAGGCGGACAGCAGTGGCCGCATCAAGGTCGATCGCTATCCGTCCATGCAGCTTGGCGGCAAGCCCCCAGAGCTGATGGATCAAGCGATCGATGGCGTCGCCGATATCGTCTGGACCGTGGTCGGCTATACGCCCGGTCGCTTTCCATCGACAGAGGTGTTCGAGTTGCCCTTCATGGTGAACGACGCCCGCGCCGCCAGCTCTGCCTACTGGCAGATGTTCGAAAAGCACATGAAGGACACGGAATTCAAGGACGTGCATATTCTGGGCACGTGGGTCCATGGCCCCGGTCTGATCCACTCGAACAAGGAAGTGCGCACGCCCGCCGACATGCAGGGCCTGAAAATCCGTGGTGGGTCGCGTCTGGCCAATCAATTGCTTGAAATTACCGGGGCCACACCTGTGGGCATGCCAGTGCCGGCCATTCCCGAAGGTCTGTCCAAAGGCGTGATCGACGGCACCACCATTCCATGGGAAGTCACCACCGCGCTGAAGGTGCCAGAACTGGTCAAGAACCACACCGAATTCACCGGCAGCGCGCTTTATACGCTGACTTTCGTTCTGGCGATGAACAAGGACAAGTATGACAGCCTGCCCGATGATCTGAAAAAGGTGATCGACGACAATTCCGGGCTGGATTTCTCGGTTTTTGCAGGGGGCACGCAAGCAGACGC
>JBFGFW010000198.1:0-5283 GCA_041579395.1 Sulfitobacter sp. | reverse complement strand
TCCGGCTGTCTTTCAGCCAGATGTCCAGGATCATCAATGCCGGGGGTTCGGCGTTGATTGCCGCCACCGCCTCGTCTGAATTGCCGGCCATGCGGGTGGCAAAGCCTTCGTCTTCCAAAATATCGGAAATAAGTTCGCGAATGTCGCGTTCGTCGTCCACGATCAGAATATCACTCATCTGGGGTCTCCAATGCGGGTTTCTCTAGGGGGGCGGCCAAGGGCAAGTGGATCACTGCCATGGCACCAAAATGGGTCTGGTCGGCAAAGACCGGCGCGTTTTCAAGCGTCAGCGTGCCGCCATGTTCTTCAATAATTTTCTTGACGATGGGCAGGCCAAGCCCGGTGCCCTCGCTGCGGGTGGTCACGTACGGTTCAAAAAGCCGTGCGCGGTCTTCGGGCAGGCCAATGCCATTGTCAGCAATGGTAATTTCGACCATCGACGGGGTCTGCGCAACCGTTACCTTTATCCGCGGAACGTGGCCGTCTGGAGCGCCAGCTTTTACTAAACTTTCAATGGCTTCACCAGCGTTCTTAATCAAATTCGTCAGCGCCTGCGAGATCATCGTCGCGTCGATATGCGCCATTACCGGGGTGTCAGGCATCACCGCGTCGATTTGCACATCGGGCTGGCCCGTCTGCTGCAACAGCACCGCGTCGCGCACAAGCTGAGTGATGTCCTGAAGGGAAGTTTCAGGTTCCGGCATCCGTGCGAACTTTGAGAATTCATCGACAATGCGGCGCAGGTCGCCGGTCTGGCGGATGATCACGCCGGTCATCTGCTTCAACTGCTCGGCGTCATCGGGCAGCTTGGGGGCGAATTTGCGCTGGATGCGCTCGGCGCTGAGCTGGATGGGTGTCAGCGGGTTCTTGATTTCGTGGGCGATGCGGCGGGCGACGTCCCCCCACGCGGCCATCCGCTGCGCGCTGACCAGATCGGTCACGTCATCAAAGGCGATCACGTACCCTTCGAGCCGGCCATCGTCGGTGCGGCGGGTGGCGACCCGGACCAGAAGATTTTCAAGCTGGCCCTGACGCGACACCTTGATCTCGCCTTGGGCGACTTCAGCATGACCCATCACGACCGTGCTGAACAGTGGCCCGAATTCTGGCACGGCGACGGAGATGTCCAGCGATTGCTGGTCTTCCTCCCAATCGAGAAGGCGCATGGCGGACCGGTTTACAAAGGCCACACGGCCTTCGGGGTCCAGCCCCACAACACCCGAGGTGACCGAACTGAGCACGGAATCAAACAGTCGGCGGCGGCGTTCAATCTGGCGGGTGTTGTCCAGCAGGGTTTCGCGCTGGCCCTTCAACTGCCTGGTCATCTGGTTGAAATAGCGCCCCAGCATGGCAATCTCGTCGTCGCCCTGTTCCTCGCGCACCTGTACTTCCAGATCGCCAGCACCGACCTGCTGTGCGGCCCCGGTCAGCCGCCCCACCGGCCCCGACAGCCGCTCCGCAAACCACAGCCCCAGCCAGATTGCGGCCAGTATCAGAATGACCGCAAATCCGACATAAAGCAGGCCGAATTCGAACAGCAGCTTGCCGCGTTCGCTTTCCAGTTGTTGATACAGCCGCACGGTTTCCTTGGTATCATCCAAAAGCGACAGAATCTTGCCGTCCACTACCCGGCTGATGTAGAGATACCGATCGACGTAGGATTGCATCGGGATCAGGGCGCGGAATTCGTTATTGGGCCAGTCTTCGATCACCAGCGGTTGGCCGTCGCCCTGTTTTACTTCAGCTATCTGTTCGGCGGTCGGTTTCTCGAAATCAAACAGGTAGGATCGGTCGCCGCGGGCGCGGATCTGGGCCGTGCCGTCAATCAGATAGGCCTCGCGCAGGCCCCGTTGGATCTGGCGTTGCCCTTCGGCCAAAAGCTGTGAATCAGGCAAATCCAATCCCTGATTGCGCGCCGCATCAATGCCGCGAGCCAGGGTGATGGCGTCAGCGCGCAAATCGTCGCGCTGTTCGGATTCGTAGGCTTGGGCGGCGGCCAGCGAATTTCCAACAACGCTGCGTACGCGATCGGAAAACCACCCCTCGAGGCCGACGTTGATCGTCAGCCCTGCAAACACCGCGACACTGACCGTGGGGATCAGCGCCATCAGCGCGAACACCCCCGTCAGCCGCAAGTGCAGCCGCGATCCTGCGGATTTCGCGCGCCGTGCGGCAATCAGCTTGCCCACCTGACTGAGAACCAGCGCCGCCACCAACAGAATATAGACAAGATCGGTCAGCAGGATCAGCCGCAGACTGGGCGTGTTGCCGCCCTGCCCCATCGGCCCCAGCACCAGATACGTGACCAGCGCCAGAACCGGCCCAAGGACCACCAGCCCGAAGGTCGCGAGATTGCGATAACGCCGAACCCGGCGCAACCGCTCTAGTCGCAAAAGATAATAGCTGCGTGACCGGGTTAGCACCCGCTATCCTCACCGATGATGTGATGCTGATCTGCACCAACCGCCCATTTATGTGGTCCTGATCAGGGTCTGATACCTGATGGCCACGGTTATGTGGCTGTTTTACATCATTTTGCGGCCGCGTGTCACCTCAATATCGAGGTCAGTGATCTTCTTTCTCAAGGTATTGCGGTTTATCCCAAGCAAATCAGCACATTTAGCCTGATTGCCTGCTGTCGCGTTCAGCGCGATTTCGATCAACGGTGCCTCTATCTCGCGCAGTATCCGCGCATAGAGGCCCGGCGGGGGCAACATCGACCCGTGCTGATCGAAATAGCGGCGCAAGTGCCGCTCGACCGACGCGCCCAGCTTTTCGGTGTTGGCCTGCGCGCGCAACGGTTCGGGATCGGGCTGCGCGCCCAACACCTGTTCGGCCTCGGTCTGGGTTATCTGGGGGGCGCGGCTGGTCAGGGCCAACTGCCGCATCGCATGTTCCAGCTGGCGCACATTGCCCGGCCATTGATAGTTGGAAAAGACCTTTGCGGCACCGTCCGACAGCGCCCGTGGTGCGGTGTTACCGGAATCAGCGCGTTCCAGAAAATGCGTGGCCAGCAATCTGATGTCTTCGACTCGGTCCCGCAGGGCGGGCACATGCAATGTCGCCCCGGACAGGCGATAGTACAGATCGCGCCGCAGGCTGCCTGCTTTCATACCGGCGGCCAGATCAGACTGGCTGGCGGCCAGAAAGCGCGGCGCATGATCGCCAGGCGCGTCCATCATCCGCGCGATGCGGGCCTGAATATCGTCGGGAAAATCACCGATTTCATCGATCAGCAACGTGCCGCCGCGCACCCGCGCCAAGACGCGCGCTGGCCCTTCGAAGTCCTGCAGATCCGCTGCGGTGACAGTGACGAAGGGCAGGTTTCTCCGGTCCGAGAAATCATGGATGGCCTTGCCGATCAGCGACTTGCCGGTACCGGATTCGCCCCAGATCAGCACCGGCAGATCGGTGTTCATCACCCGCGCCACCACACGGTAAAGCGACTGCATGACCGGCGTGCGCCCGATCAGCGGCAGGTCGTCGCGTTGGCCTGTTTCGTCAGTCTGCACCGGTCGGCGCGGCGCACCGCTGCGTTCCAGCGCCCGCGCAGTGCGCTTCATCAGATCGGGCAGATCGAACGGTTTGGGCAGGTAATCATAGGCTTCGGCCTCGGCGGCCTTGATCGCCGTCATGATGGTGTTTTGCGCCGAAATGACGATGACCGGCAGGCCGGGACGGTCCTTGGCGATTTTCGGCAGCATCTCAAGCCCGTTGCCGTCGGGCATGACCACGTCGGTGATCACGACATCGCCCTTGCCCTCGGCCACCCACCGCATCAGCGTGGTCAGGCTTGAGGTGGCGTGCACCTTGCACCCGGCGCGGGTCAGCGCCTGGGTCAGGACCGTGCGGATCGTGCGGTCGTCATCGGCAACCAATACTGTGCCATCCATCTTAAATCTCCTGTTCAGAAGCGACGTGTTCAAGCTGCGCCTTGTCTGCGCGCGGCAGGGAAATTCGAAATACCGTCTTGCCCGGCACGGAGTTGACCGAGATCCAGCCGCCGTGGTCGGAAATGATCTTGCTGACCAGCGCCAGCCCCAGTCCGGTGCCGTTTTCACGCCCCGATACAAAGGGGTCGAACACGTCGCTGCGAATGGCCTCGGGCAGACCCGGCCCGTCGTCGATCACCTCGATCTGCAGAGGCAGCGATTGGCCGGTGCCGTCCGATCGGCGCATGCGAAAGGAATGCTCGTAGTAGCTGTGCAGGCGGATCGTGCCCCCCGCATCGCCCGCCGCCTCGGCCGCGTTTTTCAGCAGGTTCAGTACCACCTGCAGCAGCTGGTCCTTGTCGGCCAAGGCGTGCGGCAGCGACGGATCATAGTCTTCGATAATCTTCATCCGCGCGCCAAACCCCAGCAGCGCAGAGCGGCGGGCGCGGTCCAGGACATCATGCAGGTTCAGAGCCCTGCGTTCAGGCGGCATCAGGTTGCCGAACTGTTCGACCTGTTCGAGCAGTTTCACGATGCGCCGGGATTCCGCCACGATCAGATCGGTCAGCTCCAGATCATCGGCGCTCAGGTTCATGCTCAGAAGTTGCGCGGCTCCGGTGATTCCGGCCAGCGGGTTCTTGATTTCGTGGGCCAGCATCTCGGCCATGCCGATGGCGGATTTCGCGGCGGATTTGACGGAATTGCTTTGCGTCATGCGCCCGGCCAATTCGCGCGGGGTGATCATCAGGATCATTTGCCCGGCCCCGCCGTTCAACGGCGCCAGCTGCAGCGCGCACTGCAAGGGCGGGCGCTGGCCGCTGCCCACGTCGACATCGTTGACGAACAGGGGCGTGCCGTTGTCGCGGGCCCTGGCAAAGGCTTCCTCAAGCGGGGCGTCGACGGCGATCATGTCCCAGACCGGCGTGCCCCTTGCTGACCTGTTCGATGCGTTCAAGAACCCTTCCGCGGCGGGGTTGATATCGGCGATGGCGTCATCGGCCCCGATCAGCACGGCGGGTACCGGCAACGACATGAAAACCCGGTCATTGTCCATTACGCGGCGACCGGTTGCAGGTCGGGCCGCATGGCAATCGAAATCAACCCTTGAACGGTGTCAGGATCGCGGGCGGTCAGCACGGCGCGGCGCAGATCATCGGGTGTTGCGCAGGTGTCCATGTACCAGCCCAGATGTTTGCGCGCGACGCGCAGGCCGGTCTGCACACCGTAGAACTGGATGATGTGCTCATAATGGTCGGCGACCATGCGCGCGAAATCGGCCCCTTGCGGGATGGTTGGCGCAGGCGTGCCAAAAATATCATGTGCCACGCTGGCCAGCAGCCACGGACGTCCC
>JBFGFW010000197.1:0-5283 GCA_041579395.1 Sulfitobacter sp. | reverse complement strand
CGGTATCTTTGTGCTGCGCGCCATAGCCGGTGTGGCGCAAAAGGTGATCCTGACCCGCATTGCCCAAAAGACCGCCGCTGACATGCGCATCGCGCTGCTGGACCGAATGATGATACAAGACGGCGCGTTTCACCAGTCACACCCGCCCGGGTTTCTGATTCAGCGCGTGCAATCGGACGTCAACGCCGTGGGCGACGTGTGGCGCGCGGTGATCACCGGGGCGGGGCGCGATCTGCTGGGTTTGTTCGTGCTGTTGGGCGTGGCGATTTCCATTGATCCGGTCTGGGCGCTGCTGGCCTGCGTCGGGGTTCCGCTGATGGTGATGCCCGCCGCTTTGGCGCAGCGTTTCGTGCGCGCCCGATCACGCGAGGCGCGCGATCTGGGGGCGACACTGGCCACCCGGCTGGACGAAGTGTTTCACGGTATCGTGCAGATCAAGCTGAACGCATTGGAGCGGTATCAGGCGCGGCAATACCGCGATCTGACCCGCACCTATGTGCGCACCGAAGTGCGCGCCGCCTTTGGCAATTCCGCGATTCCGGGCATGATCGACATCATGTCTGGCGTCGGTTTCATGGCGGTGATCCTGTACGGCGGGTCCGAAATCATTTCGGGCGACAAGACCATCGGTCAGTTCATGACGTTCTTCACGGCGATGGGCTTTACCTTCAGTCCGCTGCGGCGTCTGGGGGGCATCAGCGGCCTGTGGCAGACCGCCGCTGCGGCCCTTGAGCGGATCAAGGAGTTGATGGACGCGCCGGTGAACCTGAAATCGCCCGTTCACCCCGTGGCACCACCGATCACGTCGCCGGACATCGCATTGACGCATGTCAACCTGTCCTACGGCGATGCCAAGGTGCTAGACGGTTTGACGCTCACGGCGGCCGCCGGCCAGACGACAGCACTGGTCGGGGCGTCGGGGGCTGGAAAATCCACCATATTCAACTTGTTGACGCGTCTTATTGATCCGCAGGCAGGGTCGGTGACGATTGGCGGCGTGCCGATCAAGGACATGGACATCGCGGCCCTGCGCGGCCTGTTTTCCGTGGTCACCCAAGAGGCATTGCTGTTCGACGAAACCCTGCGCGAAAACATCGTTCTGGGCCGCGAGAATGTAACCGATGAAGAATTGCAGCGCGTGTTGGAAGCGGCCCATGTGGCCGATTTCCTGCCAAATCTCGAACATGGGCTCGACACCCGTGTCGGTCCGCGCGGATCGGCCCTGTCGGGGGGGCAGCGCCAGCGCGTGGTGATTGCCCGCGCCCTGCTGCGCAACACGCCGATCCTGCTGTTGGACGAAGCGACAAGCGCGCTGGACGCACAATCGGAACAGGTCGTGCAGGAAGCGCTGGACAAGCTGTCCGAAGGCCGCACAACCCTTGTCATCGCGCACCGGCTGTCCACCATTCGCGGTGCCGACAAGATCGTGGTGATGGACCGAGGCCGGGTCATGGACGAAGGCAAACACGATGAACTGCTGGCTCGTGGCGGCATCTCTGCCGATCTATACCGCCTGCAATTCGAGGATGGCAAAACCGTCCTGGACAAGCGCAACGCGCAGGCGTTGCGCGCGATGGAACGGGGCGTCACCCCATCAGAGCCGAATTTGATGCAGCGCCTGGGGCAAATGCTGTTCGGCTAAGACTTACTTCGCATACCCCGCCGCCAGCTTGTCCGGGGCCACCCCGTAGAAATAGCGGATCAGCGTCCACAGGTTGCGCCCGCCCCGGCGCAGCCAGCCATGGGCCTCGTATTTCTGCGCCGAGGTGATCGCCGCCGCATCCAGCCTGACAAGCCGCCCTTTCAACAGGCGCGCCATCGCCACATCTTCCATCAACCGCTGATCGGGAAAGCCGCCAACCGACTGATACAGTGACCGCTGCACCAAAAGCCCCTGATCGCCATAAGGCAGCCCCAGACGGCTGCGCAGATTTGCCCAACCCGCCACGGTCTTTGCCGCAAAACCGCTGTTGTCGAAACGCAGCGTGAACCACCCTGCACGGTCACCGCGCATGTGGCGGATGACAGGCCCGGTCCACCCGGCATCCAGCCGCGTGTCGGCATGCAGCACCAGTATCCAGTCAGACTTGGCCTGCGCACAGCCCCGGCGCAACTGTCCGCCGCGCGAGGGCGGCCCGGAGACGATCCTGGCACCCCAAGCTTCAGCCAACGTGCGCGTGGCATCGGTTGACCCGCCATCGCTGATGATCAGTTCGCGGATCAACCCGGCATCCAGCCCCTCCATCAACGCGGTCAGGCACGCGCTTAGGTCTGCCTCGGCGTTGAGGGTCGGAATGATCACGGAAATCGGCGCGCGCATGGTTGCCCCTTTCGGGTCTGGGTCGGCATGCTATATGTCATGCACCTTAGCGAAAGTACAAGCGATATGACCGACCGCCGCATCCTGAGGCTGACAGGCAAAGACACACGCGATTTCCTGCAGGGCCTGATCACCAACGACGTCCGCAAGCTGGATCAAGGGCCGATTTACGCGGCGATCCTGACGCCGCAAGGCAAGTTCATCGCGGATTTCTTTCTGGTGGCGCAGGAAGATGCGGTTTTGCTGGACGTGGCCGAGCCCTTTGCCAACGGATTGATCCAACGCCTGACCATGTACAAGCTGCGCGCCGATGTGCAGATCGCGGCGACGGCGCTGCATCTGCACCGGGGTTTGGGTGACGCACCTGTGGATGGCTATACCGATCCGCGCAACCCTGCGATGGGCTGGCGCGCCTACCGCGACACGGCCCAGACGGACGACGATACCGACTGGGACGCGCTACGCGTTGCCCATATGATCCCTGAAAACGGGATCGAGCTGACGCCGGACAGTTTCATCCTTGAGATGGGGTTTGAACGCCTGCATGGCGTCGATTTTCGCAAGGGCTGCTATGTCGGCCAAGAGGTCACCGCACGGATGAAGCACAAGACCGAACTGCGCAAAGGCTTGGCGCGGGTCGAAATCAGCGCGCCCGTCGCACCGGGCACCGAGATTTCGGCGCAGGGCAAACCGGCGGGCACGCTGTTCACCCAATCTGGCACGCAGGCGCTGGCCTATTTGCGCTTTGATCGGGCGGAAGGCGCGATGCAGGCCGGGGATGCCACGGTGATGCTGATGAAGAACGACTGAGGCACCCGACTTGGCAAGAAGGCACTGCGCCTTCTAGCCAGCCCACCAGCTTTCTATCTGCCGTTCCGTGATCTGACCTTGCAGGCCGATACCGACCAGTCTGGTTTTCTGACCTGTCTTCAACGGCTTGACGTTGACGCTTGGCCCGACGCAATGCACTTCCCAACTGCTGTCCGCATCACAGCCCACAAACCCTTTGAACCGGAACAAGCCTGACGGCCGGGCCGCCAGCTTTGTCATCAGGGCATCGTAGCCAAGCGCGATGTCGCTTTGCCCGCTCCACCCGACGTAGGTCGCGTGTGGTTTCGCAGATGCAGTCGGCACAGTTCGATCCGCCGCCCCGAACAACATCGGGGCCAGCAGCTCGGTTTCGGACAGGTCCACCACGGCGGCGCGCGACTGCACCTGCAGGCGCATCCTCAGGGCCGGGTCCTCTGCGTCCAGCTTGCTGATCAACACCAGATCCGCCGCGCTGACCTGCCCGGCCACCTGCGCGCCGATCTGTGGATCGCGCGCCAGCAGGTCATAGCTGTGCCCGTCCACCACCGTGGCAATGCCCCCATAGACCAGTTCGGGTTCGGCTTGGGCCACCTGCGCGATGCGAGCCGGGTCCGCCACGCCTGACGCTTCGATCACCAGATGCTCGGGCCGGGTTTCACGGTCCAGCACGTCGCCGATCGCCATGAACAGATCCGCCCCCATTGTGCAGCACACGCAACCGTTGGTCAGGGTCAGCGTGTCCTCGCCCGCCTCTGCCAGCAGGTCGGCGTCAATGTTGATCGCACCGAAATCGTTGACCATCACCAGCAGGCGCAGCCCGTGGTTTTCGGCCAACACCCTGTTGATCAGCGTAGTCTTGCCAGCCCCCAGATAGCCCGAGACGACTGTCATCGGCATCCGTGCCCTCATAACAGATGCACGCGCCCGCCAAAGACCGTTCCCAGCACCGGCACATCTTTCAATGCCATCGGATCGACCGACATCGGGTCGTTGCCCAACACGGCGAAATCCGCACGTTTGCCGGTTTCGATGCTGCCGATCTCGCTGTCCAGTTTCAGCGTATAGGCGGCCCCCATGGTGATCGCGAACAGCGCCTCGTCCACCTCGATGCACTGCGCAGCGCCCAGGGTGCGGCCCGTCATGGTTTGGCGGTTCACAGCGCACCACGCGGTAAAGAGCGGCCCCAGCGGCGTGACCGGCGCGTCCGAATGGATCGCGATGTTGACCCCCGCATCGATCGCACTGCGCGCGGCGTCCATCCGCTCGGCCCGGTCGTTGCCGATGGTCAACGCGGCGTGTTGATCGCCGAAATACCACAGGTGGTTGGAAAATATGTTGCAGCACACGCCCATGTCTGCCGCACGCGTATACAGATCGCGCCCCATCATCTGGCAATGCTGCAGCACGTGGCGATGCCCGGTCCAGGGATGTTTGCGCAGTGCCGCCTCGATCGCGTCCAAGGACACCTCTGCCGCTTCGTCCCCGTTGACATGGATGTGCATCTGAATGCCGCGGCTGTGCAGTTCATCGACCAGTTGGAAAATCACGTCGGGCGGGGTGTTCCAGATGCCATTGGGCTGCCCGCCGACATAGCCGGGCGACTTGACCCGCGCCGTCCAGCCTTGAATGGACCCGTCGGTCATCAGCTTGACCGCCCCCAACCGCAGCTTGTCGGTGCTGCGCTTGGCCAGCGATTGCGCCTTGTCCGCGATTGCCTTGGGTGCGTCGCCAGCCCCCAGGGCGGGCACGACGCGCAACGGATATTCATCAGCGTTCGTGACACGCAACATGGTGGCCAGATCGGCTTCCTCCATCTGCGAATAAAGATCGGTCACCGTCGTCACCCCTGCGCGACGCGCCACGTCGGCATAGGCCCGGATCGAGGTTTCCTTTTGGCTCAGACCGCGGAAATCGATGCCCAAGCGGCGCATCACCGGGAACATCGCGGCCATTTCCTGCAATTCGCCGTTTGGCACCCCGTCGGCGCCTTTGATCACCCCTTCGGCGTTGGTGGTCTGATTGAAACCCGCCATCTCAAGGGCCACCGAATTGACACACATCAGATGAAAGTTCGAAAACATGATGGCGATGGGGCGCGTCGTGCTGATCTGATCCAGATGCTTCTTGCTTAACCGTTCCGACGTGAGAAAGAT
>JBFGFW010000196.1:0-5284 GCA_041579395.1 Sulfitobacter sp. | reverse complement strand
GCGATGATCGCCACGCGGCAGGATTGACAAAGAGCCCCGGCGCGATGCACCGGGGCTTTGGTTGTTTCTGGGATCGCTTTTGCGGGCGGCCGGCGGTCAGGCCGCCTCATTGAACAGCACCCGGGGGGCATAACGGGGACGCGTAAACACAAAGTTCTCGATACCCTGCTGGCCCAAGCCAACGTTGAATGGCGGATCATAGGCGGTCCAGGTTTCAGTCACCACGATGAACTCGCCATCCGACAACTTGGGTATCCGCGATTCCCATTCCATCACGTCCGCGTCGGACAGCGGCAGCCGGTTGCCGCGCGCCTTTGACCAGTGGATGTAAAACCGTTTGTCGTTCTCATTCCACTGCACTGACGTGATCCGGACAGTCGACACTTCAGACGAATGTGTCATGTAATCCAGCAGATCCTGAACGCCATCGAGATAGCTGTTGTCCAGCGGCATGGTCTCGCGCGAAATCATGTCGCCGATCGTATGGGCGGCTTTTTGGTTCAGATTGTATTCCTGATAGGTCTGAAAGAACGAAAACATAGCCACGTAAAACCAAAAGACCAGCGGCATCATGATCAATGCCTCGATGGATGCGCTGCCTTCGTCTTTGCGACCGAAGTCCAGCAGGTTCAAAGGCTTTTCAAGAAATGTGAACATCAGCTCGGCTCCTGTACAAAGGACGAGATCGCAAACATGCTGGCCTGTCCTGATCCATCGGTATCGAATTTGAATCCAAGGCCGGATCCAACCAGCATCGGATTGATTTTGAGACAAGCGCGAAGCATCATCAGTTCGTGCTGCTGTCCCAGTGTGAAGCCACGCTCTGGCTCTGCGGGAAGCGATTTGTCGACGCAGTCAATGTTCTGATTAAGCTGTTGAAAGTTGCGTGGATTGACAGTAACCATTTCAAGTCGCAGCGTGGCTGCGCAATCGCCGATGTTGCCGGCATTGGCGCATATCTTGTCCTTGATCTGATTGTGCGTCATCGGTTCGCCGGTGTTCAGGCGGATATAGCGCACCGCCTGTTCAAGGCCCCGGTTCAGGTGCACTTGCTTGAGGGCAAAGAGACTCATTTCCACTGACATCAGGAACGCACCGAAGATCAACGGCATGAGGATGGCGAATTCGATCAGGACAATCGAGCCGTCCTCGCCCTTTCGGAAGCGCCGTAGCGCCTTTTTCCATAAGGTGATCATTGTGTAAGCCTCAATTGCTTGATCTTTTGCGCAATCTGACTGAACGCTATGGATAGCTCGACATCTTTAACCCGGAAGAAATGGCTTGGTGACGATGCGCAGCTTTGCATTACATTGGCACCGTGGGTCCCTACTTCAAAGCCGATCGTCCAGATCACGATACCTTGAGTCTTGGCAGCGTCGCAGATTTTGGCCAGCAGGGTGTCGCCTTCATCCGCGCTATAGCGCGTGTAATAGTATTGGTGACGCTTGTTAATGTTAACATAGTTTTTGAGGTAGTACTGAAAGTTCCACTCTGCCCAGTGCGCATATTCACTGCTAGAATTATAGGCAGACTCAGAAATGCGCATCGAATCACTGTTTTGACCGTCTGTCATCAGGACGATCGTCTTTAAGGTTTCAGCGTCATCATATTCCGCAGGGCGGCTTGCAAACGTCGGATCAACCTTGGCATTACTGATAAGTGCGGCTGTCGTCTGTCGGAAGCTAGGATCCAGCAGTGCAGTACCCCACTTGACGCCCATATAGATCGCCCCACCGGCGCGGGGCTTAAATAAATCAATCTGGTCTTTCAGCTTCTGAGCATCCTGGCTGATCGGCTGGACACGTTCATAGATTTCACGTGGACAGACCGTGTCATACAGCGTGTTTTCCTGGGGTCCTGATTGGATCGAATAGGTGTTCCACTGGAAGTGTTCCGTTTGAACCCACGGAAAACCGGGGGTCATCTGCGTTTGCACAAAATGGCCGTTTGGCACGTCGATGCAGTGAGAAAAGCCGTGCCGCTTGTCGACCCACAGCGCGTCGAAGATATCGGGACCGACATTGACCTGTTCGGAGTAAGGGATCAGCGACAACGATATGTTGTTCTTTGTTTCGGGGCGCAGAACAATGTCGATGAATGTCTTTGCGGCATCTTTCATGTTGGTCAGTTTGGAATTGTCCTTCATCGAACTCGAAATATCGAGAACCAAGGAAATCTCGACTTTCGGAACCCGTTCTTCCGCCTGGCTTCGGGCAGGGACATCCATGGTGTCGATACCGAACTTGGACAAGTAGGGCGTGCGCATTTTCATGCTCGCGTCAACGGTGACAGTCCGGTAGTTCAGGGCCTTGTTCACGGTGACATTCGAGAGATATCCGGACATGCCGGATTTGTCGAAATAGTCCTGTACGACAGCTACGGGGTCAAGTCCCTGATCTAGATCCGCAGCCGCCAGAACCGCCCGGTCAGACAGCGCTTGCAGGCGCGATCTTTCCATTTCGTGGCGCATGAAATCAAGTTGAATACCGCCTACCATGACCATCATCATGATCATGAAAATGGCGAATATCGTGACGATACCATCGTCTTCACGGGCAAAGCGATTTAGCCTGTCCCGAAGCATGGTGGCTCCTGCATTCTTTTCTGGTCCGACGAATGACATCACAAGAATCCTCTCTGTGCGTGCTCATGGGTCTTCTGACCTTTGAAGCTGACCGCATTGAGGCTTTTATGGCTTAGGAAAATGGCTGAATTAGGGCGAAAACCCTTGAAAAACGGCGATATTTTGGGTTTTTTGTGTAAAGAGTGTTGCGTTTGGACGTTACTGTTTCATCGTCGGAAACGCTGCGTAGAATCGGAGCGAGCTTAAAATCGTCCTTCCAGTAAGGTCGAAAAAAAGTTCTCAATTTGCACAAGAAATATGCAGATATGGCGTGGGTTCGACGGATTTTGGCTTCTAATGCCCACGTCGCCGTGTACTAGTTGCCGCAAACCACGCGGTTTTTCCCTCAGGTCAAACTGCCACACAGGAGCACAAAATGACGTCCGGAAAAGAAACCAGTTTTCGCGACAGTGTCGACATCATGTTTAACCGGGCCGTGGCCCTGATGGACCTGTCGCCGGGGCTGGAAGAAAAGATCCGTGTCTGCAACGCGACCTATACGGTGCGCTTCGGCGTGCGTTTGCGTGGCCGCATCCAGACCTTTACCGGCTACCGGTCGGTACATTCCGAACATATGGAACCGGTCAAGGGCGGCATCCGCTACAGTCTGGGCGTCAACCAGGATGAGGTGGAGGCGCTGGCGGCGCTGATGACGTATAAATGCGCGCTGGTCGAAGCCCCGTTTGGCGGATCAAAGGGCGGCCTGTGCATCGATCCACGCGAATACGACGAGCACGAGCTTGAACTGATCACCCGGCGCTTTGCCTATGAGCTGATCAAGCGCGACATGATCAACCCCGCGCAAAACGTGCCCGCGCCCGACATGGGCACAGGCGAGCGCGAGATGGCGTGGATCGCAGACCAGTACAAGCGAATGAACACCACCGACATCAATGGCGTCGCCTGCGTAACCGGCAAGCCGATCAACGCAGGCGGTATTCAAGGCCGCACCGAAGCGACGGGTCGCGGTGTCCAGTACGCCCTGCACGCGTTCTTTCGCGACCCCAAGGGGATGGAAAAGGCCAACCTGATCGGCACGCTGGAAGGCAAGCGGGTGATCGTTCAGGGCCTGGGCAACGTGGGCTATCACGCCGCCAAGTTCCTGAGCGAAGAAGACGGCTGCATCATCACCGCGATCATTGAACGCGACGGTGCCCTGCACCACGAAGAGGGCATTGACGTAGAGGCAGTGCATCAGTGGATCGCCAAGCACGACACGATAAGGGGTTTTCCCGATGCGCATATGGAATCGAATGGCGCGATCCTGCTTGAGGGCGAATGCGACATCCTGATCCCCGCCGCATTGGAAGGGGTGATCAATCTGGGCAACGCTTCCCGCATCAAGGCCCCCCTGATCGTAGAGGCCGCAAACGGCCCCGTGACCGCCGGTGCCGACGAAATTCTGCGCGAAATGGGCGTCGTGATCATTCCCGACATGTATGCGAATGCCGGCGGTGTGACTGTATCCTATTTCGAGTGGGTCAAGAACCTGAGCCACATCCGCTTTGGCCGGATGCAGCGGCGCAACGAGGAAAGCCGCCACCAACTGCTGGTGACCGAGCTTGAAAGGCTCAGTTCGGATGGCGGGGTGGGCTGGCAACTGACGCCGAACTTCAAAGAGAAATACCTGCGTGGTGCCGGCGAACTGGAATTGGTCCGCTCGGGTCTTGATGACACCATGAGCGACGCCTACCGGTCGATGGCCGAGGTCTGGCACGGGCGCAATGATGTCGACGACCTGCGCACTGCCGCCTATCTGGTCAGCATCGCCAAGGTCGCAGCCAGCTACCGCGCCAAGGGGCTGTAGAACAACCCGGGGGCTAAAGAGCCGTCGCGGCAGATCTGTCCGCGACGCAATTGGCGGCCCCATGCGATATGCCCCATTGCACCTTCCGCGCAGACTTGGTTGAGTGGAACGGTGCGCCCGGATCACGGCGTCAAGGCGAAGGGAACGGGATGCGGTTTTCAGGATTGCGCGTGTTGCGCGAAGGGTTGACGGGCAACAAAGGCTGGGCACGGCATTGGCGCGACGCCGAACCCAAGGCCGAATACGATGCCATCATCATCGGCGGCGGCGGGCATGGCCTGAGCACGGCCTATTACCTGGCCAAGGAACACGGGCTGACCAACATCGCGGTGCTGGAAAAAGGCTATCTTGGGGGTGGCAACATCGGGCGCAATACCACTATCGTGCGCGCCAACTATTTCCTGCAGGGCAACTCAGAATTCTATTCCCACTCGCTGAAGCTATGGGAAGGTCTGGAAGACGACTTGAACTATAACGTGATGCATTCGCAGCGCGGACTGATCAACCTGTTTCATTCAGACGGCCAGCGAGATGCCTTTGCGCGGCGCGGCAACAGCATGATCAATCAGGGCGACGATGCCATCTTGCTGGACCGCGACGGCGTGCGCAAACATCTGCCCTATCTGGATTTCGACAACATCCGTTTTCCGATCTACGGCGGGCTGCTGCATCCGCGGGGCGGCACTGCGCGCCATGATGCCGTGGCCTGGGGCTATGCGCGCGGGGCATCGGACCGGGGTGTGGACCTGATCCAGCACTGCGAAGTTACCGGCATCGACATCGAAAATGGCCAGGTGCGCGGGGTACAGACCACACGAGGTGCGATCCGCGCCAAAAAGGTCGGCATCGTGGTC
>JBFGFW010000195.1:0-5316 GCA_041579395.1 Sulfitobacter sp. | reverse complement strand
CGAATCGCTTGGCTTTTCTCTATCTCCACATAGGCGATGTCTACCAAGCGAGCAAAGTCGACACCGCCGGGCATGTGACTTAGTGTGCGACCGATTGTGGATTGCGCCATGATCGGACCAAACCACGACAGGAATGAGCTATCTTCGCCCACCTCTGTAAAAATCAGGGCACCGCCTGTACGTCGGAAGATGTTGCAGTAGCGTCTTACGTCTCTTAGCGCGTCATGCTGCAATTGCCCCCCGCCACAGGCCCATCCCTCCAAGACCTCCTTTAACATTCTTCCAGAGGAAGAAAATAAGCGGTCAACTTGATGCTGTTGCTGAAAGAAGATTCGACCGCCATGGGGCCTGTGCGACAGATATTGCAAGCCGTTTACTTGTCCGGCGTTTCCCAACAACCAAGCAGAAGCATTAGCCATGAGATCCTTAGCCTCAGGCAACAAGGTGTGACCCAACTGGGTCAGAAAATAACGACGATCTTTAACTTCAAATAACTCACCGCCCTTAATTTCTTCCAGTTGCGCGATATGCCGCCGAACGGTTTGGCGCGTACTGCTTAACTGCTTGACGGCATGGCTTAAATTCAGTGTATCTGCCAAAATAACGAAGGAACGGATCATTTCGTACAAAAGCGAGGGCACTTTGTCCGTGGCAGTTGTATCTGCTGAAATTTCAGATTCTTTGTTCATGGTAATCCAATGGTAAATTTATCATACATTAATGTCTAATATATTATACGTCGTTAGCAGCTTTGTAACCTAAAATTGAAAGAATCTACCCAATTGATCGGATTACGATTTTTAGGGATCACTGGTTGCACAACAACCAGAGGTATTAGTTACATGTCCCATCCCGTAGATATTCACGTCGGTAAGAAGCTCAAGCAGATCCGAACACTGCGTCGTCTGTCGCAGACTGATGTTGCGAAAAAGCTAAACCTGTCGTTCCAGCAGATACAAAAATATGAAATCGGTTCAAACCGTGTCGCCGCCAGTCGCTTGTTCGAATTGTCGCAAATTCTTGAAGTTACACCCTCCTTTTTCTTTGAAGGGTTGCATGACAACACAAATGACGCCCCTAAAGCTGACCCCAGCGTCGAGATTGTGAGTGCTTTGGCATCGATCAAGGATGACGCGATCAAATCGCGAATCGTCACCTTCATCGAAGACGTTTCGGGCGTAACAGTCGCGCGGCAAAATTGACGCTTCAGCCCGTCAATCCGCGGCGCACCAGATTCGCGCCGGCAACCAGCAAGATCACCAGCGTTGCTTTTCGGAATGCTGCTTGATCGATTCGGTCCATAATTTGGCTGCCAGCCCACATACCCATCAGTGCAGGGACAATCATTGCGATTGAAAACGGTACGGTTTCGGCACGCACCACGCCTGAACCGATGTGGGCAAACAGCAAAGCAACCGCCCCTAGACCATAGATAACGCCCTGAACACGCATCTGATCGTGTTTGGGCGTACCAAGCGCTGTAAGGTATGCGACCGTCGGCGGCCCCCACACGCCAGACACCCCCCCGACCGCTCCGGCGAATCCGCCAACACAAACCTCTAGTTTGTTGGATCGTTGGCTTAGACTGAAGCTGCGCCCGGTGATTTGCCACAGGGCAAACACAACGATCAGCACTCCGATTACCAGCAGCATTGATTGAGCGGGCAGGAACCGCACCAATTGTGCCGATAACGCCAGCATGATTCCCCCGGCGATCAGGAACACCTTGAACAATTTCGTTGATGCCCACGCCGCTTGCAGTCCTTGGCGCAGCGCTTGGAACAGATTCGTCGCAACAGTCGGGAAAATCAGCCCCGCCAACGCCAACTCCGGAGGCAGAAATATCGTGAGCCCCGAAATCAAGACCAGCGGCATCGCAAACCCCACCACCCCTTTGATGAAACCGGCGACAAGCGCGATCCCGAACGCAAATATCATCTGCTGAGGGGTCAAAAGGCTAAACATCATATCCATGTGCGTGTCATATCAACAAAAACATCCGGTGCACGGGAAATCAGTCGCGCAATTTTCGACCAAATTGCCGCATCAAAACGTATCTTTATTGTGCTGCAGGTGCGAAAGGTTTATGCCGCTTCCAATCAAATAAGGGATCGCAAACATGGCACATGATGGACAGGACTTGGGAATGGGATCACAGATCGTGCTTGAGGATCTGCTGACAGTAACAGCAGCAGCGCTTCCGCGTGTCGACGAGATTCTGGAAAAAGCCAAGGATTCCGTGCGCGCCATAGTCTCTGAAAACGGCAAGGTTTCGGCGCATCTGGTAGAAGCCCATCAAACCGCAGCACACGGTCTGGCGTGGCTGGCCACCTATGCGCAGGCGCTTACACAGATGCAGATTTGGGCAGAGAAGTTGCATGGCGACGGGTTGTTTGGAGAGACAGAGCAACTGATCCACCAGATCGCTTTCGGTGAATACCTTTGGCAGATCTATGGCGGCATCCAGATGAATCAAGCCGAGATTTTGCGCCTGCAAGACTTGGGGCTAAGCCAGGACGACCAGCGCGGTCTGATGGACCCGGCCATCCAGACCCTGACCCAAAACGGCAATACGCAAGCCGCCCGAACGCGTCTAGTCGAACTGATGCAGGAACACAGTGCCAATATTACCGTCGGCCGCACGGGTCTGGACGAAGAGTTGGAGATGATTCGCGAGCAGTTTCGCCGGTACGCTGTCGATAAAGTTGAACCTTTTGCCCACGAATGGCACCTGAAAGACGAACTGATCCCGATGGAAGTCATCAACGAGCTGGCTGAAATGGGTGTGTTCGGCCTGACCATCCCGGAAGAGTTTGGTGGTTTTGGTCTGTCCAAAGCGTCAATGTGTGTCGTTTCCGAAGAGTTGTCGCGCGGGTATATCGGCGTCGGCTCGCTTGGCACCCGTTCGGAAATTGCCGCTGAACTGATCATCGCCGGCGGTACAGATGCACAAAAAGCCAAATGGCTGCCCCGAATCGCTAGTGCCGAAACCTTGCCCACGGCTGTGTTTACGGAACCGAACACCGGCTCTGATCTAGGGTCGTTGCGCACCCGTGCGGTCAAGGTGGGTGACGATTACACGATCACCGGCAACAAAACCTGGATCACCCACGCCGCGCGCACCCACGTGATGACGCTGTTGGCGCGCACTGATCACGATACGACAGATTACAGAGGTCTGTCGATGTTTCTGGCCGAAAAGACACCCGGCGATGACGCGAACCCCTTTCCCACCGACGGCATGACCGGCGGTGAGATCGAAGTGCTGGGATACCGCGGCATGAAGGAATATGAGCTGGCCTTCGATGGCTTTCATGTCAAGGGCGAGAATCTGTTGGGAGGCGTCGAAGGCAAAGGGTTCAAACAGCTGATGGAGACGTTTGAATCCGCCCGGATCCAAACCGCGGCCCGTGCCATTGGTGTCGCGCAGTCCGCGATGGATATTTCGATGCAATATGCGATTGACCGCAAGCAGTTCGGAAAAGCGCTGATCAACTTCCCGCGTGTGTCGTCCAAGCTGGCGATGATGGCAGTTGAAATCATGATCGCGCGGCAGTTGACCTATTTTTCTGCCTTTGAAAAAGACGAAGGTCGCCGCTGCGATGTCGAAGCGGGAATGGCCAAGCTGTTGGGTGCCCGCGTCGCGTGGTCTGCCGCCGACAACGGACTGCAAATCCACGGGGGCAACGGCTTCGCGTTGGAATACAAAATCAGCCGCGTTTTGTGTGATGCCCGCATTCTGAATATCTTTGAAGGTGCCGCAGAAATTCAAGCGCAGGTCATTGCCCGTCGTCTGCTGGGATAAATCGCCCCGCCCCGGTGCTGCCATTGCTGCACAGGGGGGGCTTTTCCACGCTTGGGTACCCAATGATCAGACGCGCAATCCTGCTCTCGTCGCTTGTGATGTTGGCCGGCTGCGACGACGACGAAACGCTGCGCAGCTACGGTGCCGCGAACAAAGTCTGGCGGCTCGTCGAAATGAATGGGCACCCCTTTGCAGCAAGTGCTACCCTGACACTTCCCGCCAAAAACCAGATCGTGGGCAACGGACCCTGCAATGAGTTCCATGCGACGCTGTCTGTCCCCTATCCCTGGTTCGCCGTCGAAAACTTCGGGTCGACGAAAATAGACTGCCCGGCATTGGCAGAAGAATCACAGTACTTCGATGCGCTCTCGAAAGCGACCTTGTCCGAGGTCCTTGGCAATACGCTGATCCTGTCCACTCCCGATGGGCCAAGCCTGATCTTCACCGCGGACGGCTAAACGCTTCTACATAGCGCGCCCGCGCTTCGGGCAGGGGCTTGCCCCCTAGATCGCGCGCCAGATGCTGCTCCAGAAAATAACCGGTGGTCTTGAACGCCTGCAAAATCTCTGCATCGCCCGCCTCACCCTCGCCACGCAGGATCGCGGGCAGGGGCAGCATTTTCGATACCCAGTCCGCCGCACCTTCCCGTGTCACCGCGCGCCCCGATTTCGGTGACACGAACTCCAATCCGATGGTGGCACCCGTTACGGCACAACAGGTCAGGTCCAGACCATACCCCATTTCTTCCAACAGGCTCAGTTCCCATTGCAGATAGGCCAATGGCCACAGATCGCCCTGTCCCAACAGATCCAGCAATGCCTGCGTGCGGTGATACAGCGGCGCATGCGGTTCGCGCTCGGGCAGGCAAAATGACAAAAGTGCGGTGACGGCGTTCAGCCCGGCAAGGCTCAACCTATCCCCCATCGCGGCTGCGGCACGGCTGCGGACCGGCTCGACCGTAAACGCCCCGATATGATCCTCGAGCCGCGCGCGCCAAGCGACATCAAGCTGCGCTCCGGGCTGCAGAATGGGGGCGATCTTTCGGCTGGTGCCGCCGCGCACGACGCCCGCATGACGGCCATGGGTCGGTGTGAAAACTTCGATGATCGTCGAGGTTTCCCCATGTCGACGCGCGCTCAGCAAAATTCCCTGGTCGCGCCATTCCATCAGCTCAGGCCCTCGTCGTGCAGCAAATGCCGGCCGTGTCGGTCTTCCACCTCTATGACCCACAAGTCCGGATCAAACCCACGCTGACGCGCTACCGAAGCATCGACCTCCGGCTCCGATCCTCGTGCGGCCTCGACCCAAGCCTGTTCACCACTCATCAAATCAAAGCTTTTCTGAAACAGCACGGCATTGCCGTCCAATGTGGCCAGCTTCACCACCACCGCGCCACCCGTATCGTCGCCATGCGCCACCACAAAAGCCGGAATGTCATATACCCGCAGCCTTGCCAGATACGCATCCACCCAAAATCGCGCTGTCAGCCGGGCCATGCACACCCCTCGCTT
>JBFGFW010000194.1:0-5372 GCA_041579395.1 Sulfitobacter sp. | reverse complement strand
CGGAGGAGCAGATTGTCAGCCACCGGCTGATGTTGCGGGCGGGCATGATCAAGCAGGCGGCGGCAGGCATCTATTCCTGGCTGCCTTTGGGCTTTAAGGTGCTGCGCAAGATCGAAGCCATCGTGCACGAGGAACAGCAGCGCGCGGGGCACATTCCGATGTTGATGCCGACGTTGCAATCGGCGGACCTGTGGAAGGAGTCGGGCCGCTATGACGCTTATGGGCCCGAGATGTTGCGCATCAAGGACCGCCAGGACCGAGACATGCTTTATGGTCCGACCAACGAAGAAATGATAACGGATATCTTTCGCAGCCATGTCGGGTCGTACAAGGATCTGCCGCTGACGCTGTATCACATCCAGTGGAAGTTTCGCGATGAAATCCGCCCGCGTTTCGGCGTGATGCGCGGCCGCGAGTTTCTGATGAAGGACGGTTATAACTTTGATCTGACAAAAGAAGATGCGCTGCACGCCTATAACCGTCATCTGGTCAGCTATCTACGCAGCTACGAGCGGATGGGCCTGCAGGCGATCCCGATGCGCGCGGATTCAGGCCCCATCGGCGGCGATGACACCCACGAGTTTCTGGTTCTGGCCGAAACTGGCGAGTCGGAGGTTTTCTATGACAGTGAGATCACCGATCTGAAGTTCGGCGACCGCGAGATTGACTATAATTCGGTTGAGCAGTGTCAGGCGGTGCTAGAGGAGTTCACTTCGCGTTATGCCCGCACGGACGAGACCCACGATGCCGAAATGTTCAGCGAAGTGCCTGCGGATCGCCAGCGCACCGCGCGAGGCATCGAAGTGGGGCAGATCTTTTATTTCGGCACCAAGTATTCCGAGCCGATGGGAGCCAAAGTCCAGGGCCCGGACGGCAAGTCAGTGCCCGTGCACATGGGCAGCCACGGCATCGGCGTCAGCCGGTTGCTGGGTGCCATCATCGAGGCGAGCCACGACGACAAGGGCATCATCTGGCCCGAAGGCGTCACGCCGTTCCATGTGGGCATCGTGAACCTCAAGCAGGGCGACCCCGAGGCCGATGCCGCCTGCGAGGCGCTGTATGACAGCCTGACCGCGTTGGCGCTGGACCCGCTTTATGATGACCGTGATGAGCGCGCGGGCGGCAAGTTCGCGACGATGGACCTGATCGGCCTGCCATGGCGGATTACCGTAGGCCCGCGTGGGTTGAAGAACGGCGTGGTCGAATTGACCTCGCGGCGGACCGGTGTAAGCGACGAGATGCCCCCCGAAGCGGCGGTCGAGCGGCTGGCGCAGATTTACCGCGGCATCGCCTGACCCCGAGGGAGCGTCCATGCGCTGCACATTATTGCGTGTGACAAGAGGTGGGCGATGATGCTGCGCGCGCTGACACTCGCTGGCGGGCTGGCGGGGGCCGCGGTTTTTTCGCAGTTTCCCGAATTTTCGCAGCAGTACCGGCAACGGTTGGGCGGGGCTGTGGATGCCCTGGCCCAAGTGGCGTCGGATTTTGATGCCTCGGCACAGGCGGTTGGGTTGTCGCGCGACGCCGCCCTAGCGCAGCTGACTGGCACCGCTTTCATGGAGCGGCGTCGCACGGACATGCAAGCCACGTTCGACCGCCATGCAGCGCTGTCCGCGGCGCTTGATCTGCTTGAAGGGCAGGGGCCGTTCATGCGCGCCTATTACCTGCCGCAGATCCGCGATGCGCAGATCGCCCGTGCCACGTGGCAGGATTATGCGCCAGCCGTGCCGCTGAATTTCGCGGGCATCGTGTTCGCGGGATTTGGGTTCGTTCTGGGGTCGATCGTACTGGGAATTGTGCTGCGTTTCATCGCAATACCGTTTCGGCTGCGCAGGGCTCGGGGCTAGCTACATTCATCGGGATCACATTGTCGCTGGTTGCGGACTTATCACCGTGCCGGAGCCCACTCGCAGCTTGACCCTGTGCGCTGAAAACAGCAGGTTGCGCGCGACTGCCCTTGCCGGAGCCCTTTTGTGGCCGAACCCGTTTCCAATACCCCGCCTTTCGCCGCATTTGAATGGATGATTGCCTGGCGATATCTGCGCGCCCGCCGTGCCGAAGGTGGCGTCAGTGTGATGACCTGGATCAGTCTGATCGGGATCACGCTGGCGGTCTTTGCGCTGATCGCCACCTTGGCGGTGCGGTCCGGATTTCGGGCAGAGTTTGTCGATACGATACTGGGCGCGAACGCGCATGTGACCGTCTACAATCTGGCGACGGTCAGTGACACGGGCGTCTCGAAAACCGGCATCACGGATTATGCCGACATGGCCGCGCGGGTGGCGAAGGTGCCCGGTGTCACCCATGTGGCCCCGCTGGTGCGTGGTCAGGTGATGGCCAACAAGGGTCAGGCCAACGCCGGGATCGAGATCTACGGGATTGCTGCGGCGGACCTGGCCGACATTCCGCGCATTGCCAACCCCGACACAGCCCAAGGCGACATTGCCGACTTCGAGCAGGGCATCGCCATCGGATCGGGCGTGGCGCAGGCATTGCGGGTTGGGTTAGGCGACCGGATCAAGATTATCTCGCCCAATGGTGTGAAAACAGCACTTGGCACCAGCCCGCGCATCAATGCCTATGATGTGACCTATATCTTCAGCGCGGGCCGCTATGATATCGACCGCACCCGCGCCTATCTGCCCTTGGCCGAAGCGCAGTCATTCTTTAACCGCGAAGGCGTGGCGGACGAGTTGGAGGTGATGGTCGAAAACCCCGATCGGGTGGACGAGCTTACTGCCTCTTTGCTGGCGGCATCCGGGGAGCGGGGGATGATCTGGACATGGCGCGATGCGTCGGGGTCGTTCTTGAACGCGCTGGATATCGAGGACCGGGTGATGTTTGTCATTCTCAGCATACTGGTGTTGATCGCGGCGATGAACATCGTGTCGGGCCTGATCATGCTGGTCAAAAACAAGGGGCGCGACATCGGCATCCTGCGCACCATGGGCCTGAGTGAGGGGTCGATCCTGCGGGTATTCTTTATCTGCGGTGCCTTTACCGGGCTGATCGGGACCGCCATGGGGGTGGTATTGGGGTGTCTCTTTGCGCTTTATGTGGATCAGATTTTCGGTCTGGTGAATTGGCTGTCGGGCGGCACCGCCTGGGATGCGTCGATCCGGGGGATTTATTTTCTTCCCGCAAAGCTGCAGTTTGGCGATGTCATGTCGGCGGTGGGGCTGTCGCTGGGTCTTTCGTTTATCGTCACCATTTTTCCTGCCCGCCGTGCCGCGCGGATGAACCCCGTCGAGGCGCTGCGCTATGAATGATTCCGTGTTGCGCCTGACCGGCATCAAAAAGGCTTACAACCCCGGACAACCCAACGAGGTCAATGTGTTGCGGGGCATTGACCTGACCGTGGCCAAGGGCGAGATCGTGGCCCTTGTGGCCCCGTCGGGGGCGGGCAAATCAACGTTGCTGCATATCGCTGGCCTGCTGGATACGGCTGACAGCGGCACCGTGGAAATTGCAGGCACCGACATGTCTGGCCAATCCGATCGCAAACGCACCGGCGTGCGGCGACGCGATGTCGGTTTCATCTATCAGTTTCACCATCTGCTGCCCGAATTCACTGCGCTGGAAAACATCGTTCTGCCGCAGCTGGCCAATGGGGTGTCATCCAGTGACGCAAAGGCCCGCGCGCGCGATTTGCTTGATCAGGTCGGCATCGGACCGCGTGCGGGGCACCGACCGGCGGCGTTGTCGGGGGGCGAACAGCAGCGGGTGGCATTTTGCCGGGCGCTGGCCAACGCGCCGCGCCTTTTGTTGGCAGATGAACCTACCGGTAACCTTGATCCCACGACATCAGACCAGGTGTTTGCCACATTGATGGCTTTGGTGCGCGGCACCGGTCTTTCGGCCATGATTGCAACGCATAACCTTGAACTGGCGGGGCGCATGGACCGGCAAATCAGGTTGGACGCGGGACATCTTGTGCCGGTCTAGCACTGGATCGATAACAATTTGCCCTAATTTCATCATTTACCGACCTCAAAAGTGACATGCGGGCACTGCACTCCTTCCTGGCAACAGGAATTTGAAATGTCATCACTTCTCATCATGCTCTTTGCGGCTCTCGGGCCGATGCTTGCGGTTTTCGACCCCTTTGGCGAGGATGAAGAACACCAAGATCAAGAACTTGAACCGACTGGCCAGAACCCGGCTGACCCCATCGTGGGTACCGGGACTGACGGCGATGACAGCTTCACTGCAGACCCCGAGAGCGCCAGTCTGCATGACGGGTTAAGCGGGAACGACACGCTGACCGGGGGCGATCAGGGCGATCTGCTGATCGGCGGCACCGGGGCGGATGCCTTGTCGGGTGGGGCTGGGAATGACACGTTGATCAGCGGCATCCAAGACGCAAATCAAGGTGACGATGGCGACGCAGATCTGCTGGACGGTGAAGATGGCGACGATGTGCTGCGCTTGGGCGGCGGCGATAGCGGCGTTGGCGGGGCTGGATCAGATACGTTCACCATGCTCTCGGACGCCCAAGGCAACATCACCGTGGGCGACTATGACCCCGCTCAGGATGCGCTGGTGATCGAAACCTCGGATGCAGACGCCCACATCGTTCGGCAAACAGTATCTGACGGCACGCTCAGCATCTCGCTCAGCACTGGTCTGAACATCACTTTGCCCGGTATCAGCAACCCGCTGCAAGACGACGCGATCCTGTTCGTCATGGCCAATCCGTTGCAAAATGTCGGCGGATAGATCCAGCTAGACCCGCTGCGTCAGCCAGACCCCGGCACACATCAGCCCGATCCCCGCCATCCGCGCCATCCCCACGGGCGACGGCTGTGCCCCGAACAGTCCAAAATGGTCAATCGCCGCTGCGCTGATCAACTGGCCCAACAGCACATAGAATATCGCATTGCCGACCCCGAAATGCGGCGCGATGAATGTCACCGACAGCACATAGAATGCCACGAAAAACCCCGCCAGAAACAGGTGCTTGGGTGCGGTCGTCATCCGGCTGAAACCTTGCGGCCCCATGACCAGCGCCACCAGCAGGCTGGCACCAAACGCCACCACGAACAAAACCGTCGCGGCGGCGGCGGGCGAGCCGATCTTGCCGCCCAAGGCCGCGTTCATCGCCGCCAGCAGGGGAATTCCGATCCCCGCCAGCAGCATCACAATCGCATAATGGGCCATCGCCGCTCCTGTCGGGTTCATGTTTGATTTGGATCATGGCGAAGTGATCGGGCAACAGCAAGGATCACCCGACAAGATAAAAAAGGACGACCGAATGCGTACCCCGATGATGTGTCTGATGCCCGGCCTTCTGGCCGTTGGTGCCTGCGTGGCCCCTTCGATGCCCGAGGCACCAGACGGCGCGGCGTTTTTTGCCGAAAACTGCACGGCGT
>JBFGFW010000193.1:0-5381 GCA_041579395.1 Sulfitobacter sp. | reverse complement strand
GGGAGTTGTGGGTGTGCTGTGGATGGGCGCGCGCGATGTACGCGCCGGCGACATGTCGTCTGGTGCCTTGGTGCAATTCGTGATTTATGCGGTGATGGTGGCGGGCGGCGTTGCCGCGCTGTCGGAAATCTGGGGCGAATTGCAGCGCGCCGCCGGGGCCACCGAACGCCTGGTCGAACTGCTGCAAACCAACGATGCCGTCAGTGATCCATCGGACAGCCTGTCCCTTCCGTCGCCGATCTTGGGTCAAATCACCTTCTCCAATGTGCATTTCTCGTATCCGGCCCGGCCTTTGGTGCAAGCGCTGGATGGCATCAACCTGACGATCAATCCCGGTGAAACGGTGGCGTTCGTCGGCCCGTCAGGTGCGGGAAAGACGACGATCATCCAGTTGATCCTGCGATTTTATGACCCCGCCTCGGGGCGGATTACGCTGGATGGTGTGGACCTGCGCGATGTGGCACGCAGTGCGTTCCGTCAGGCCATCGCCCTTGTGCCGCAGGACCCGGTGATTTTTGCGGCGTCAGCGCGCGAAAACATCCGGTTTGGCAAGCCCGATGCCACGGACGACCAGATCGTCGCCGCGGCGCAGGCGGCGGCGGCCCACGATTTCATCAGCGACCTGCCCGATGGGTACGACAGCTATTTGGGCGAACGCGGCGTGATGCTGTCGGGCGGGCAAAAGCAACGCATTGCCATTGCCCGCGCCATTCTGCGGGATGCGCCGGTGCTATTGCTGGACGAAGCCACCAGCGCGCTCGACGCCGAAAGCGAACGCGCAGTGCAGGCCGCCGTAGACAGGCTGAGCATGGATCGCACGACGCTGATCGTGGCGCACCGATTGGCAACGGTGAAAAAGGCGGACCGTATCGTGGTGCTGGAGGCGGGAAAAATTGTTGATTCAGGGACTCACGATCAGTTGGTGGCCAAGGGTGGTCTGTATGCCCGCCTGGCCCAATTGCAGTTCACTGATGGGCTGCTGACCGCCTAACGCTTTATAATAGTCCTTGTTAATTATCGCTTGAGATGGAAACAATCGCGCTGAAATTCATTTGAGAAGGAGAAAAACAATGGGTTTGTGGAGTTTCGTAAAAAGTGCAGGCAAGAAAGTATTTGGCGGTGGCGATGACGAGCAAGTCACCGGCGCAGCCCTGCAAGACGAGCTGAAGGGCCTGGGCCTTGATGCGAAGGGGCTGGACATCACCGTCGAAGGCGACAAGGTCAAAGTGACCGGCAACGCGGTGAGCCAGGAAATGAAGGAAAAAGTCATTCTTGCAGTGGGCAACGTCGAAGGCGTCGCCGCTGTTGAAGAAGACATATCCGGTGGCGATGGCGACGGCACGTTTCATACGGTCGAAAAGGGTGACACGTTGTGGGCAATCGCGGCCAAAACCCTTGGCAATGGCGCGCGCTACGAAGAGATCTTTGAAGCGAACAAACCGATGCTGACGGATCCAGACAAGATTTATCCAGGTCAGATGCTGCGTATTCCGGCAAAGTGACCCGCTGCGTCCGGCAATGCCGGTCGCATTGACGCAGAGCGATTACAGGGCGGCAGATCACCTCTGCCGCCTTTTTCGTGCATTTCCGTAGGGTAAAGTGGGACTAACGCCACGTTGAAACGCTCACAGATACTTGCAGAGCGTGTGATAACGCATCATTCTTGCGGCAGGGAACAATTGGATGCGGAAAAACCGCGCCTTAAGGGAGGAATTATATGACATTTGCCGGGATCGAAGACCGCGACGCAATTGAAGCCGAAATGCCGTGGGAGGACCGCGATGTCGCCAAAACGCTTTGGGGGCTGCTGAGCAACACGGCCAAGAAGTTTCCCAGCCACGATGCCATCAGCTATCAGCTGTTTTCTGGGCCAAAGGATCACGCTGAAACGCTGTCATGGACGCAACTGCGCGGCCAGGTCGGGCGCGCGGCGAACCTGTTCCGCTCGCTGGGGGTCGGCCCGAAAGATGTGGTGGCCTATATCCTGCCCAATGCCAATGAAACCGTGATCACCCTGTTGGGTGGGGCCGTTGCCGGCATCGCCAACCCGATCAACCCGCTTCTGGAAGCTGAACAGATCGGGTCGATCCTGCGCGAAACGAACGCCAAGGTCGTGGTGACCCTGCGGCCCTTCCCGAAAACGGATGTGGCCCAGAAAACCGCCGCCGCTGTCAAAATGGCCCCGAACGTCACCCACGTGCTTGAGGTGGACCTGTGCCGCTATCTGACCGCGCCAAAGTCATGGATCGTGCCGCTGATCCGGCCAAAGATGACCGAAACCAACCACGCGACCTATATGAACTTCAATGCCGAGATCGCAAAGCATCCCACCGAACTGTCATTCGAGGACCCGCAGGAAGATCGGGTGGCGTTCTATTTCCACACCGGCGGCACCACGGGCATGCCCAAGGTCGCGCAGCACAAATACTCGGGCATGGTCTATAACGGTTGGCTGGGTCAGACGCTTCTTTACACCGAAGAAGACAACATCATGTGCCCGCTGCCGTTGTTCCACGTCTTTGCGTGCCACGTTATCTTGATGGCGGCGATTTCATCCGGGGCGCATGTGGTGTTCCCAACGCCCCAGGGCTATCGCGGCGAAGGCGTGTTCGATAACTTCTGGAAGCTGGTGGAGCGCTGGAAGATCACGTTCATCATCACTGTCCCGACGGCGATTTCCGCCAAGATGCAGCGCCCCATCGACGCCGATATCTCGACCGTGAAAACCGCATTTTCGGGGTCGGCCCCCTTGCCGTTGGAACTGTTCCGGCGCTTTGAAAAGGCAACCGGCATCACGCTGGTCGAGGGCTATGGCCTGACCGAGGCCACGTGCCTTGTGTCCTGCAACCCCACCGACGGGCTAAAGAAAGTGGGCAGTATCGGCATCACCTTCCCCTACACGGACGTCAAGATCGTCAAAAGCACCGACAAAGGTCTGGTCGAAGCGGGCGTAGACGAGATTGGCGAGATCTGCATCTCGAACCCCGGCGTCTTTCCCGGAAACACCTATACCGAAGCGGCCAAGAACAAGGATTTGTATTACAAAGACAAATACCTGCGGACCGGCGATCTGGGACGCATCGATGCCGACAAGTATCTATGGATCACGGGCCGCGCCAAGGATCTGATCATTCGGGGTGGTCACAACATCGACCCCGCCGAGATCGAAGAGGCGTTGCTGGGCCACGAGGCCGTCGCTTTTGCGGGTGCCATCGGCCAGCCTGATGCGCATGCCGGTGAGGTGCCCTGCGCCTTTGTCGAACTGGTCGGTGGTGCGTCGGTGACGGAAGAAGAGTTGCTGAAGTTCTGCAAGGACAAGGTGCACGAACGCGCTGCACAGCCCAAGCACATGACCATCATGGACGAGCTGCCAAAGACCGCGGTCGGCAAGATCTTCAAACCCGATCTGCGAAAGAACGCGATCACCCGCGTCTTCAACGAAACGCTTGAAGAGGCGAATTTGGCCGCGCGCGTCACGTCGGTGATCGACGACAAAAAACGCGGACTGGTTGCGCAGGTGGCGCTGAACGGGGCCAGTAAAGCGGACGTCGGTGCGGCACTGGATGTGTTCACCTTTGGATGGGATGCCGTGTGACATCACCCGACTACCGCGTTCTGCTGGATGAAGAAATCTGGGCGTATATCGAACGCTCGGACAGCTTTTATCCCCCGAACGCGGTAGGGCTAAGTATCGAAGAGCAACGCCGCGTCTACAATCGGATGTGCGCTGCTTTTCACCAAGATCATCCCGATGGGGTGACAGCATGGGACGCACCGTTTGGGGGCGTCCCATGTCGCATTTACAAGGCAGGCGTGTCAGATGTGACGGTCGTCTACTACCACGGCGGCGGCTTTGTCGTGGGCGGGCTCGATAGCCACGATGACGTCTGCGCCGAGATCTGCGCACGCACCGGCTTTCGGGTTGTGTCAGTGGATTATGGTCTGGCCCCTGAAGTCGTGTTTCCCGGCTGTTTTAACGATGCATGGTCCGCGTTTCACGCGATTGCCGCGCAGTATCCCGGCCCGATCGTGTTGGCAGGCGACAGTGCCGGCGGCAACCTGGCCGCTGCCGTAGCGCACCATGCACGCGGTCGTGTCGAAGGACGGATCGTTGGGCAGGTATTGATCTATCCCGGCCTTGGCGGAGATCAAAGTCAGGGGAGCTATGTCCGGCACGCCAACGCGCCGCAGCTGACAGTGGCTGATATGGCATTTTATCAGCGGGTCCGGTCGGGCGGTGCGCCGCCCCAAGATGACCCGCGCTTTGCGCCGCTGCACGACACTGATTTTGACGGGTTGCCGCCTAGCGCAATCTTGACGGTCGAATGTGATCCGCTGTCCAGTGACGGTCAGGCCTACCGCGACGCGCTGCTGGCTTCGGGCGGTCAGGCGATCTGGATCGAAGCGCCGGGGCTGGTGCACGGGTGCCTGCGCGCCCGCGTGATGTCACGCCGCGCGGCTGCGTTTTTCGATATGATCGTCAGGGCGGTCAGCCAGCTGGGGCAGGGCGAAATGCCCAGTTTTCAGGACTGACCCAAAGGTTTCATTTCAAGAATGACGCCGCTTTCATGGTGTCGGCCACGGGCGCACCCAGACGACCAAGGATTGTCGGGGCCAGTTGCAGCTGATCGATTACCGTGTCCTCTGTCGGGCCATCGGCGTCGCCGAAATAGTAAAGCGCGGTTTCTTGTTGCAGCGCATCGCGCCCGCCGTGATGGCCGCGGTTATCTTGACCATGGTCGGCAGTCACGATCACCTCATAGCCCATGGCGCGCCATTTCGGGATGAACGGTGCCAACATCTCGTCCATGACGGCGCACGCATGGTCCATCTCTTGGCAGTCGTGGAAAAAACGGTGGCCCATGCTGTCCAGCGTACAGGTGTGCAGCATCCCGTAGTTCAGCCCAAAGCGCCCGGCCAGATTGGTCAGCGTGCCGAACAAATCCACATCCGACGGGGTCATCTGATTGATTAGCCCATAGCCGGTCATGGTGTGAAACCGCCCGTGGTTGATCGTGGCGCTGTCGGGCTCATCGTATTCGATGTCGCGCACAAAATCGAATGGATGGCGGTTGAAGAACTCGGACCAGAACGAATGGGCGACGGCACCGGTCACCCCGCCCGCGTCCCGAACCTGCGCAAAGACATCACGGTGCTTCAGCCGGAAGACGTTGCCATTGCCGGTGCAGCCATGCTCTGCCGGGGCAACGCCGGTGTGGATCGACGCATAGCACGACGCCGAGATTGACGGCAGCACCGCGCGATGTGTCCACACACGGGCATCGCCGCTGTCGACCCATCCCTCAAGATTGCCGAACAGACGGCGGAAATTTCGGTAGGGAACGCCGTCCAGAATGATCAGCAGCAGTTTTTTCTTCATC
>JBFGFW010000192.1:0-5389 GCA_041579395.1 Sulfitobacter sp. | reverse complement strand
TTGACGGCCCTTGCGCATCTTGCCCGTCACGAGGACAAAAATGCCCGTGACCAAATCGCCTATGTCAGCCTGATCGGCGGACTTGCATTGGCCAATGCCGGACTGGGCGCGGTGCATGGGTTGGCCGGCGTAATCGGGGGGCGCTTTTCCGCGCCACATGGCGTTATCTGCGCGCGCCTGCTGGGCCCTGTCCTACGGCTCAACCAAAAAGCAGAACGCGCCGCGTCAGGAAACATAGAGCGTTATTTGGACATCGCGACATGGATGAGTGTCGCCTTCGACTTGCCTTCTGAAACAGCATTCGAAATGCTAAATGGCCAGCTTGACGACCTCGCTTTGCCCCGTCTGGGACAGTGGATTGCACCGGGCACTGACCTACGGACTATCGCGGCAGAGGCTCTGACAACCTCGTCGATGAAGTCGAACGCCAACGTCCTGACGGTAGAGCAGCTGTCCAGCGCAGTTGAGGCCGCACTCTGAAGGGCTTGGTCTTTGGAAACTGGACAAGGGTGCGCAGGTTGAATGGACCTGTCGCGCTTTCGTGCCCCGCCCCCAGTGCTCGGTTGAGCTGCTTTCCGTCGAAGCCGACCGGGCGTTACCGGCTCAGTGCTAAGTTCTTTCGGCGCGGATTGTAAAATCTCTTGGCATGTTCGAAGATCGCCATCTCGGGCAGCCTGTAGGTTTCTCGTGACCGACACCACGTAAATTCGGCATTGATCGTATTGAAGATTTTCTGACGGCCGCGTTTTCCTCGCTTGATAAGGTGAACACCACTTATCCATAGAAAAAGCGCCCGAAGGCGCCTTGTTTCTCGCGTTGCCGGTCTGGCGTATCAGCCGCCCCAGCTGCGCACTTGGCCGCAGTCCATGTGGACGAAATTTGATCCCGAATACCGGCCCACGCCGCCGCCCTGACAGGCAATCGCGGCCTTGGCCATCTGGTGTACAGACCGTGATGCCAGCCTTAAATCCGCAGCCTGACCGCGCATGTGCAACGAGTTTTTCGCCACGCCACGCGACCGCGACCGCAACATCGCGTTTGTCTTGGGGCTGCGGTAGCCCGACAACAGCATGAACGGTTCGGACACATCCAGCAGGTTGTGCGATGCGGCCATGATGTCAATGGTGCGCAGATCCATGGTTTTCACGCTATCGGTACGCCAGTCGCGCATGAAATAGTTCACTTCATTGACGGCATCTTTGATATAATTGCCTTCGATCCAATAGATCATGTCGATGCGTTCACCGGTTCGGCCCGAAAACATCTTGATCCGGCGGATGTCACCGGCACCGCGCAAAAAGCCGGCTGCACTTGCAAATGTCGGAGCTGCTGCCACTGTGGTCGCTGCGAAAGCACCCAGCAGGGCGCGCCGGGTGATACCCGAAGAGCTGATAACTGTCATGTTTCTCGTGTCCCGTATGCTGCCTGTTGTTCCATGATGTTACATGGAAATTTTCATCTATCCCCAGATGCAACGATTTTATGACATACAGAGAATCCTGAACCAAGTGCTGAATCTCAAAGGTTCCATCTATCAAGAAATTTAGGCGAATTTTTGCGCAAGAGGTGTATCGGACGTCATTTTTGCCACAGGGGCGATGCGCTTTGGCATCATATACCCTTTGTTTGTGGATCACGCTGATTGTTATTGGACAAGATCAGGTGGTTTCAGGAGTAACTTACACTACCACTATGTTGCGTTTGCGAGGATTCGATGCGGAAAATTTTAGATATAGGTTCAATGTACCGCGTTGGTTTTTTGATGACCTTGGGTGCCTTTGTGCTTGGCTTAGGCATCTTTGTCGCGCCGGCCCCGGTTTTTGCGCAGGTCATGGCCTTTAAACAGGCAGTGGCCGAATCCGCAGCGCGCGATGAAGACATCGCTGCCTTCTACCGTTCCTCTGATTATGCTCCGATCTGGACCGGTGCCAGCGACATCCAGCGCGACCGCCGCGCGGCGCTGATGGCGGCGATCACGTCTGCGGGTGCCCATGGACTACCCGTTGCCCGCTATGACCCGAGCGGGTTGCTGACCATGTTGAAAAACGCAAAAAGCCCCCGTGACCGCGGATTGGTCGAGGCACGGATGTCGCGCGTTTTCCTTGAGTATGCCCGGGACCTGCAGACCGGCGTCGTGATCCCGTCGCGGATTGACCGGGCCATCGTGCGCGAAGTGCCCTATCGCGATCGCAAGGAGACATTGGCCAGCTTTACCACGTCGAATCCAACAGTTTTCCTGCGTAACCTGCGCCCGCGTACGCTGGAATACACCGCGTTGATGCGGGAAAAGCTGCAGATGGAACTGTTGATGGCACGTGGTGGGTGGGGCCCGGTTGTCCCGGTCTCGACATTGAAACCCGGCGAGCAGGGCACTGCCGTGGTCGCACTGCGCAACCGGCTGATCGAGATGGGCTATCTGCATCGGTCCAATTCAATGGTCTATGACGCTGACATGGTCGAAGCCGTGCGCGGCTTTCAAAAGGACCACGGGCTGAACACCGACGGCGTGGCCGGGTCCGGTACCATGGCGGAAATCAACAAAAGCGTCGAGACGCGGCTTAAATCCGTTATCGTCGCGATGGAACGTGAACGCTGGCTGAACAAGGAACGCGGGGCGCGTCACGTGCTGGTGAACATCCCCGCCTTTACAGCGGCAATCGTGGACAATGGCGAAGTCACGTTTGAGACACGGTCCGTTGTGGGGGCGAATGAAGATGGCCGCCTGACGCCGGAATTTTCGGATATCATGGAATACATCGTGATCAATCCGACATGGAACGTACCGCGGTCGATTGTGACGAAAGAATATCTGCCCAGCATGCAGCGCAATCCAAATGCGGTGGGGCACATCGATCTGATTGACAGCCGAGGCCGTGTGGTCAACCGAGGGTCGGTGAATTTCAACGCCTATACCGAGCGTACCTTCCCGTTCGGGATGCGCCAGAAATCGGGGCGCAGCAACGCACTTGGGCTGGTAAAGTTCATTTTCCCGAACAAATTCAACATCTACCTGCACGACACCCCCTCAAAGAACCTGTTTGACCGCGATGTGCGCGCGTTCAGCCACGGGTGTGTGCGCCTCGCGGACCCGTTTGATTTCGCTTATGCGTTGCTGGCAGCCCAGACATCCGACCCGGTCGGGTTCTTCAAGTCGCAACTGGCGACAGGACGCGAAACCTTTGTGCATCTGGACAACGAACTGCCGGTGCACATCATCTACCGGACGGCTTTCACCACGCCACGGGGCCACACCCAGTACCGCGCCGATATTTATGGGCGCGACGCAAAAATCTGGAATGCGCTCAGCAAGGCAGGGGTGGCATTGGGCGCGGTTCAGGGGTAATTCTTTCCCGACACAAGGGGAGAGACGCCAATGGGTTATCGCATTGAACAGATTGCAGCATCGCTGGGGGCCAAGGCCGTTGGTGATCTGACATTCGAAGTGGCCAAGCTGGCCGAACCGGCGCAGGCGGGCCCTGATGATCTGGCCCTTGCCATGAGCCCGAAATATGCCGAAGCCCTGGGCGAGGGGGCCGCTCAGGCTGCCGTCTTGTGGCCCGATGCGGATTGGCAGGCCCTTGGATTGAAAGCGGCAATACTGCCCGACCGCCCACGCTATGCCATGTCAGGGCTGACCAAGCTGATGGACGAAGGGCAGGGCTTTGGCCCCGGCATTCACCCGTCTGCGGTCATTGATCCGACGGCGACTTTGGGTGACGATGTATCGGTTGGGCCGCTGACGGTCATCGGTGCGGGCGCACGGATCGGCGCGGGCAGTGTGATTGGCCCACTTTGTCACATCGGAACGGACGCGGTGTTGGGGAAAGATGCCTATCTGCGCGATCACGTCAGCATTGGCGCGCGCGTCCAGATCGGTGACCGCTTCATTGCACAGCCCGGTGCACGGGTCGGCGGCGATGGATTTTCCTTTGTAACCGCAGAACCCAGCATTGTCGAAGAGACGCGCAAGACCCTGGGCGACCGGGGCGACGCCAAGGAACAGACATGGACGCGCATTCACACCCTTGGCGGGGTGCGGATCGGCGACGATGTGGAATGCGGCATGAACAGCACCATCGACGCCGGCACGATCCGCGATACCGTTGTCGGCGACGGCACCAAGCTCGATAATCTGGTGCATCTGGGGCATAATGTGGTGGTTGGCAAGAACTGCCTGCTGTGTGGTCTGGTGGGCGTTGCGGGGTCGGTCACGATCGGCAACAACGTCGTGCTGGGGGGGCAGGTCGGCGTCAGCGACAACATCTTCATCGGGGACGGCGTGATTGCCGGCGGCGGTACCAAGATCTTGTCAAATGTGCCGGCGGGGCGGTCGATTTTGGGCTATCCCGGCACGCAGATGGACAAGCAGATCGAGATCTACAAGGCGTTGCGCCGCCTGCCCAAGCTGATCCGCGACGTTGCCGCACTGCGTCAAGACCGCGCCAAGCCCGGTGCCGACAGCTAGGCCCCCTTGCGCAGTGGAAGGATACCGATAATGAACCTTCAGGATCAGGTCATCGCCATCATCGCCGAACAGGCCGTGCTTGACCCAAAGGACGTGACGCCCGACAGCACGCTTGAGGAACTTGGCATCGACAGCATGGGGGTCGTCGAAAGCATCTTCGCGATCGAGGAGACTTTCGACATTTCCGTCCCGTTCAATGCAAACCAGCCTTCAGACTCGGATTTTGACATCTCAAGCGTGGCCAGCATCGTGGCAGGGGTCAAGCGGCTGAAGGCCGAACAGGGTTAAGCCATGAAACGCGTGGTCATCACCGGCGCAGGCACGATCAATGCGCTTGGCCTGACGGTGCCCGACACGTTGAACGCCATGCAAAACGGGGTTTGCGGGATCGGCCCGCTGGACATCCGCGATGTGGACCGTCTGTCGATCCAGATCGGGGCGCAGGTCAAGGGCTTTGACGACAATCTGCGCCACACCCGCCAGCAGCTGACGCTTTATGACAGGTTCACCCAATTCGCGCTTGCCGCCGCGGATCAGGCGATTGAACAGTCCGGCCTGAAGTTTATCGACGCGCTGGCGGAAAAATCCGGTGTGGTGTTGGGCACGGCGGGCGGCGGTGTCAGCACGTGGGATGAAAATTACCGCACCGTTTACGAAGACGGCAAAAACCGCGTTCATCCTTTTGTGGTGCCCAGGCTGATGCACAATGCGGCCGCCTCCCACATCAGCATTGTGCACAATCTGCTGGGGCCGTCGTTCACGGTATCGACGGCCTGTGCATCGTCCAATCACGCGATGGGGCAGGCGTTTGCGATGGTCCGCTCTGGCATGGCCCCCGTGATGATCACCGGCGGCTCTGAAGCGATGCTGTGCTTTGGCGGAGTCAAAGCTTGGGAGGGGCTGCGCGTCCTGAGCCGCGATGCC
>JBFGFW010000191.1:0-5402 GCA_041579395.1 Sulfitobacter sp. | reverse complement strand
TTCCTTGGCCAACGCAGTTTCAATGTCGGCCACCGGGGTCCCGGCCTGCGCCACAAGCGTCAGCGCGCCCGGCTCATACAGGGAAATTCCGCTCAGGCCTGCCACAGAAAACAAATCTCCCGCAAGGGGAACGCCGCGTGTCCCGCCGCCCTGCACCGCCATGGGCCCCCTTGCCCCCCTGATCGCATCCACCAGCGCCTGTTCCGAGGTGATGTCCATTCTTCTCTGGCTCCTAAATATCCAAATTCCGCCACCCGCCCCAAACCCGGTGGCCTGCGGTCGTCTTACGCGGCGGCCAGCTTGCCAGCCCGGCGACTTTCTGACGAATCGAGGGGAAATACCTTGGCCGGGTTCAGCAGCCATGCCGGATCGAATACGTCCTTGACGGACATCTGCGCATCCAGATCGTCGAAGGTGTATTGCACGTGCATCAAATCGCGCTTTTCAATGCCTACGCCGTGTTCGCCAGTCAGACATCCGCCCACCTCGACACAGAGTTTAAGAACTTCGGCACCAAACGCCTCGCAAAGTTCAAGATCGCCGGGTTTGTTGGCATCGAACAGGATCAACGGGTGCATATTGCCGTCGCCTGCGTGAAAAACGTTGCCGACCTTCAGGCCATAGTGATCGCTCATTTCGCCAATCCGCTTCAGCACGTGCGGCAACGACGAAACTGGGATCGTGCCGTCCAGACACATATAGTCGTTGATCTGACCCATCGCCCCGAACGCCGACTTCCGGCCCAGCCAGATTTTCGCGCTTTCCTCGGCCGATTTGCTTTGGCGCAACTCAACCGGGTCGTGACGCCGCGCGATGTCTGAGATCAGGGCCAGTTGGTGGTCGATCTCGGCGTCCGACCCCTCGACTTCGACAATCAGCAGCGCCTCGCACATCGGGTATCCGGCCTTGGCAAAAGCCTCGGTCGCCTCGATGCAGGGGCGGTCCATGAATTCGATTGCGACAGGCAGGACGCCCGCCTTGATGATGTCGGACACGCAGGCACCTGCGACTTCGTTATCGTCAAACCCGATTAGCACCGGGCGCGCGCCTTCGGGCTTGTGCAGAATGCGCAACGTCGCCTCGGTGACAACGCCGAGCTGGCCTTCGGACCCGCAGATCAACCCCAGCAGGTCCAGTCCGCCAGCATCCAGATAGGCCCCGCCGACTTCGACAATTTCGCCGTCCATCAGCACCATTGTCACACCCATAAGGTTGTTGGTGGTGACCCCGTATTTCAGGCAATGCGCCCCGCCCGAATTCATCGCGATGTTGCCCGCGATCGCACAGGCCAACTGGCTGGACGGATCCGGGGCGTAGAAAAACCCGTTCTCTTCCACGGCACCCGTCACGCTAAGATTGGTGCGCCCGGTCTGCACCTTGATGATGCGGTTTTCATAGTCGGTTTCAATCACGCCGTTCATCCGCGCCACGCCAAGGATTACGCAATCCGCCGTCGGCAAAGCACCCCCCGCAAGCGACGTGCCGGAACCGCGCGGCACCACGGGCACGCCTTCTTCGTGGCAGATGCGCAACACGTCAGACACTTCGCGCGTCGAGGACGGCAGTACCGCAACCATCGGCGGGCATTTGTAGGCGGTCAGCGCATCACATTCATATGCACGGGTTTCGCGTTCATCAAAGATCACTGCGTCGGCGGGCAAAACGCCTTGCAAACGTTTCACAACACGCGCCTTGCGGGACAGAATCAATGGGTTCGGAACAGGCATTTCCATGACGCACCTCCAATTTGGTAAAATAATATGACCAATTTATGATATTGGCAAGGATGATCCTTGTGCACGGGATGCGCAAAAGTTCCCCGAAATCGGATATCACCTGCAAGAGCGTCACCGATTATGATGCATCTGTTGCCTAATTTCACGGTCCCACCTTCCGGCACTGCGAGCTAATGATAAATTTGCTCCATAAATGAGCGTTATGCCCGTAAAAGCACGCGGCACTTCAGCCGACTCCAAAAATCTTGGGGATTTTTCACGATGCATTTACTTGGAACTTAGGGGTCTTACCGCTATGTGTTGTTTTTCACAGGTTGGTGTCAGAATGTTCAGAGCTGTTATTGTAATTCCCTTTATCTTCTTTGCCCAAGCCGCCCTTGCAGATAACCCCAAGGTGACGACCGTCCGCGCGGCCAAGGACGGTGGCCTTTGGACATTTACCGTGACGCTTAGGCATGGCGACACCGGTTGGGGGCATTTCTCGGATGCGTGGCGCGTGGTTGACGCGGAAGGCAACCAGATTGCCATCCGCGAGCTTATTCATCCGCATGTAGACGAGCAACCGCTGACCCGGTCACTGTCCGGCGTTGACTTGCCTGCGTCCACGAAAGTAGTCGGCATTCAGGCCCGCGACACCGTCGCAGGGTGGAGCACCGAGATTACCCGTGTGGACCTAAAGTAAAGCTCAGGCCCGGTGGTACGGCCCACCGGACAGGATCGACGCAGCCCGGTACAACTGTTCCGCCAGCATTGCCCTGACCAGCATATGTGGCCATACCATCTTGCCGAAGGACAAGGCGTGGTCGGCCCCGGCGCGCAACGTTTTGTCCAGCCCATCTGCCCCCCCAATCACGAAGGCGAGATCGCCCCGGCCCTGATCGCGCCAGTCGGCCAATCGGTTTGCAAATTGGGGCGACGTATCGGTGCGTCCGCGTTCATCCAGAATGCAGATGGCAGACCCATCGGGAATGGCGCGCTGCAACAACACCGCTTCAGACGCCATGCCGCCATTTTTCTTGTCTTCCACCTCGACGATCCGGGCCGGGCCCAGACTTAGGGCCCGCCCGATCTTGTCGAACCGTGTCAGATAATCATCAATCAGATCTTTTTCCGGCCCGCCGCGCAAACGTCCGACGGCGCAGATGTGCACACGCACGTCAAAAGCCCCGCAACACCGGGACTAGTTTGGCATTGCCGCAGGCGATTCTGTCGGCTGCCACATTTTTTCCAGCTGATAGAACTCTCGCACTTCAGGGCGGAACACGTGAACGATCACATCGCCAGTGTCGATCAAAACCCAGTCGCCGGTGTCCTTGCCCTCGACACGGGGGGGACGTCCGTATTCATCCTTTACCATCTGCGCAAGCTTGTCAGCGATCGAAGACACCTGACGTGTCGACCGACCCGTACAGATCACCATGTAATCGCCGATTTCCGTTTTGCCGCGCAGATCGATCTGCACGATGTCTTCGGCTTTGTCGTCATCAAGTTGGGAAAGAATAGAAGCCAGCAATGCGTCGCTTTTGGGGGTATCATTAACAGCGGCCATCAAGGCCGCCTTTGGGTGCGCAGTGGGAGCTGCGTATGAGAGAGTTGACAGGACATCGTCCTCCTTAAGACGCGCCGACGGGCCCCCGGCGCTGGGGATACCTTAGGATAAGCCCGCCGGGGTTTAATTTCAATGACCCGTGGGCAGCGCAAGCGTTTACCAGCCTTCTTCTGTGATAATGCTGTCGTCCTTTGCCCCCAGATCCCTGAGCGCGTCGCGCATTGCATCGACAAACCCGCCCGGACCACACAGATAGAATTTCTGGTCAAAGTCTTTGATTTCCTGCTTTAGAAAGGCTTTGTCGATCCTTCCGTGGTGAAAATCGCTGGTCTTTTCGTCGGTTACGGCAAAGATCGTGTGCAACCCTTCCATCGCCTCCCACGTGCCGCGCATGATGATGTCTTTTTCGGTCTTATTTGAAAAAATCAGGGTCGAATCTTCGATCTTATGGTCAGCCGCCCGCTTTTTGAGAATCGGGATAAACGGCGTGATCCCCGCACCGGCGGCCAGAAAGACACCCGGCCCCTGATCCGTTATCGCGCCAAAGGGGCCATCGAGGGTCACTTCGTCACCAGGTGTCAGTTTTGCAAGCTCTTTGGTCATGCCGTTGTGATCGGGGTATGATTTGATCACGAATTCAAGATCCGCATCCGATGGCAGTGACGTGAAGGTAAAGGGCCGCCCCTCGTCGCGCCATCCGTCTTTCTGAATGGCCATTTCAATGGCCTGACCGGGTTCAAAATCCATCCCCTTGGGGCGGCTGAAAACGTACCGGTTCACGTCATGGGTCACCGCGGTTTTCGATTTGAGAGTGCTTTTTTCGTGCATATCAATCTCCCTAAAGCTTTTACCTTTAGAACAAAGTCTGGTCCCGAATTACTAATGCGTCAACGTCCGCCATGCCGGACAAACAGATCGCGCCAGCCCTGATCAAGAGCGGCGACGGCTTGGGGGTCCACGTCTTTGACATCCTCCCAATACCGGCCGGTGGGGGTGTAGTATCCCAAGGTGTCCTCTTCTTTGCGCAGGGCGGCATAGCGGGCACGGTCCAGATCCAGACTGAATCGGCGGTTGCGCAGGCCTTGCGCTTCGGCGCGTGGAAACAGCAAGGCCGATGCGTCTTGGGACAGGTTCACGCAGGCGCACCCCTGCTCAGCCGCAACCAAGGCAAGACGCGCCGATTTAGCGCCCAGATCCCGCAGGGTGACATCATCGCGCAACGGGTCGGCGGTACCGGTACCGTAGAAATGCGTATTGCCGGTTGGTGGGTACACCATATCGCAGCCCATGAACGCCATGATCGTCGGTCGCAATGCGGACAGGGCCCAATAGGCGGTGGTAAAGGCCATGGTCCCGCCCGCATAAACAAAGCCGCCAAAATCGTTCTGCGTGGGCACAAAGGCATTGGCATCGATCAGCTTTTGATTGGCGGCCACCTGTTTGGGCATCCTGTCTGCGGGGAAATCCTCGGGATAGACCAGCGCATTCCAATCCGGGCGCACACGCCAGGCGTTGTTCATCACCACAATGTGGTCGAACCAGCTGGCAGGCCACGCCTTGCTGACCAGCACATTGGGGCCGCTGCCCAATATCAGAACCACTGTCTGAACATTCGCCATGGGGCAGTGCCCTCCGTTGTCGCGGTATTTTTCGTTCAAGATAGGACAGGGCCGGACATCGGCAAGTCAGCTTTCAGCCGACATGACCCGTGACAGCGCCAACTTGCTGTTTTCCAGCACCTTGACCTCGCGCTGCGGGAACGGGATCGAGATGTCGTTCTCTTTGAATGCATCCCAAAGCGCCAGATAGACGTTGCCCCGGATGTTGGTCAGCCCTTCGGTCGGGTCCTTGATCCAGAACCGCAGGATGTAATCGACGCTGCTGTCACCGAACCCCACGATGTGGCAGACCGGAGCCTTGAACCCCAGCACGCGGTTTACGCCCTTGGCAGCGTCCACGGCCAGCTTGCGAACCACATGCGGGTCGTCGCCGTAAGCGGTGCCGAAATAGATGTCGAGCCGCACGAAATCGTTCGAGTGCGACCAGTTCACAACCTGTCCGGTAATCAGGTCTTCGTTCGGAATCAGGTATTCCTTGCCGTCCCGCGTCACCACGGA
>JBFGFW010000190.1:0-5413 GCA_041579395.1 Sulfitobacter sp. | reverse complement strand
CTGCACCCCGACTTCGCCGAACTGATCCGCCGTTACGGTTCGGTCCAGGTCCGGAACGCGGCCACCGTCGGCGGCAACATCGCCAATGGCTCGCCCATCGGCGATGGATCCCCGGCGCTGATCGTCATGGGGGCGACGCTGCACCTGCGCCATGCAGACACGCGGCGCAGCATCCCGCTCGAGGATTTCTTCCTCGCCTACGGCAAGCAAGACCGCCGCCCCGGTGAATTCATCGAAGCGATTACCGTGCCGAAACAGCCCGACACGCTACGTTGCTACAAGCTGAGCAAGCGGTTCGATCAGGACATCTCCGCGGTCTGTGGTTGCATCAACCTGACCCGCGACGGCGATGTGATCACGGCCGCCCGCGTGGCGTTCGGCGGCATGGCCGGCATCCCAAAACGCGCGGCCCAGACCGAAGCGGCCTTGGTCAATCACCCCTTCGACATGCCCACGATCCACCGCGCGATGGACGCCTTGGCGCTGGACTTTCAACCCCTGTCCGATATGCGCGCGTCGGCCCAGTACCGCCTGCTGACGGCCCAGAACATGCTGCTGCGCTATCTTCACGAGGCGAACGGGGTCCAGACAGACCTGCTTGGAGTCTCCGCATGAGCATTTCCAAACCCCTGCCCCACGATGCTGCAAAGCTGCATGTGACCGGTGCCGCGCGCTACGTCGATGACATCCCCACACCCACAGGCACGCTGCATATTGCCTTTGGCCTCAGCCAGATCGCGGCTGGAACAGTCACGGAAATCGACCTGAGCGCGGTCAGATCCGCGCCGGGTGTCGTCGATGTGCTGGTCGCGGGCGATCTGCCCTTTGCCAATGATGTGTCCCCCTCGAACCATGACGAGCCGTTGCTGGCCACAGGTCAGGTGCATTATGCGGGTCAGCCGCTGTTCATGGTCGTAGCCACCAGCCATCTTGCCGCCCGGCACGCGGCCCGATTGGGTCAGATCAAGATTGCCAGGACCGATCCGATCCTGACCATCGAACAGGCCCTCGCGGCCAACAGTCGGTTCGAAGACGGCCCCCGCATCTACCAAAAGGGCGACGCACCCACGGCGTTGAAAACGGCGGAACACACCCTGTCCAGCACGATCCATATTGGCGGCCAGGAACATTTCTATCTTGAAGGTCAGGCGGCATTGGCCTTGCCACAAGACAACGGCGACATGGTCGTCCATTCCTCGACCCAGCATCCGACGGAAATTCAGCACAAGGTGGCCGAGGCGCTAGGGATGCCGATGCACGCGGTCCGGGTCGAAACGCGGCGCATGGGCGGCGGGTTCGGCGGCAAGGAAAGCCAGGGAAACGCGCTGGCTGTGGCCTGTGCCGTCGCGGCCGCCCGCACCGGGCGCGCCTGCAAGATGCGCTATGACCGCGATGACGACATGATCATCACCGGCAAGCGTCACGATTTCCGCATCGATTATGCCGTCGGATTTGATGCAGGGGGCCGCATCACCGCGCTGGACTTCACACATTTCACCCGTTGTGGCTGGTCGATGGATCTGTCCCTGCCGGTGGCAGACCGCGCGATGCTGCACGCCGATAACGCCTATCACTTGACCGACGTTCGGATCACTTCGCACCGTCTGCGCACCAATACCCAAAGTGCTACGGCGTTTCGCGGCTTTGGCGGACCGCAGGGCATCGTGGGCATCGAACGCGTCATTGATCACATCGCCCAACATCTGAAGCTTGATCCGCTGGCCGTCCGGCGTGCCAATTACTATGCCGACGTGTTGGATGTGGCCGCCAGTGATGGCGCGCAGGACAATCGACCCGTGCCAGCCCAAGACCGTGATCTTGCGTCGCGGGGCGCGCCCGTAGTGCCGCATGACGTGGACATCGTGCCTGCCGCTGACTGCCAGACCACCCCCTATCACCAGCCCGTGCAAGACTGCATCATCAACGCCCTGACCGACCGTCTGGTGCAAACCTCTGACTACACGGCCCGGCGCGCGGCGATTGCGCAGTGGAACGCCGACCAGCCGATCTTGAAACGCGGGATCGCGTTAACGCCTGTAAAATTCGGCATCTCGTTTACGCTGACCCACCTTAATCAGGCTGGTGCCCTGGTGCATGTGTATCAGGACGGGTCGATCCATCTGAACCACGGCGGCACGGAAATGGGTCAGGGCCTGTTTCAGAAAATCGCCCAGATTGCCGCCAGCCGCTTTGGCGTCGATGTCAGCGCGGTCAAAATCACGGCGACGGACACCGGCAAGGTCCCCAACACCTCGGCCACCGCCGCATCCTCCGGCACTGATCTGAACGGGATGGCGGTGCAAGCCGCCTGCGATACGATCCGCGACCGGATCGCCACCCATCTGGCCGAGCGGTATCAGACCACCCCCGATCAGATCAGGTTTGCAGGCGGTAGCGTCAGCGCGGGCGGCGACACCATCAGCTTTGCCCAAGCCGTTGCGTCGGCCTATCAAAACCGGGTGTCGCTGTCATCGACGGGGTACTACAGGACGCCGGATATTGAATGGGACAGGATCACCGGGCGCGGGCGGCCGTTTTTCTATTTTGCCTATGGAGCCGCAGTGACCGAAGTGGTGATCGACACCCTGACCGGGGAAAACCGCATTCTGCGCACCGACATCCTCCATGACGCAGGCACGTCGCTGAACCCCGCGATTGACATTGGCCAGATCGAAGGCGGGTATGTACAGGGCGCGGGCTGGCTGACGACCGAGGAACTGGTCTGGGATGATCAGGGCACGCTGAAAACCCACGCGCCTTCGACCTACAAGATCCCCGCCTGTTCCGACCGGCCAGATGTATTCAACGTCGATCTGTGGGATCAGCCCAATCCGGCGCAGACCGTCTATCGGTCAAAAGCGGTGGGAGAGCCGCCCCTGATGCTGGGAATTTCAGCGTTCATGGCGCTGGCGGATGCGGTACGCGCCTGTGGCGACGGCTTTGGCGATCTGCAGACCCCGGCCACCGCCGAGGCGGTTATGAAAGCGATTGGAATGGCCCGCCATGCCCTTTGATCGCGCTGCATTGGAGGCTGCGGTTTCCGCCCATGGCAGTGTGGCGCGGATCGTGCTGGTTCAGGTCCGCGGATCTGCCCCGCGCCCCGCCGGCACGTCGATGCTGGTCTGGAAAGGCGGCAGCCAAGGCACCATCGGCGGCGGCCAGCTTGAACTGCAATCCATGCAGGCAGCGGTTCGGATGTTGCGATCCGGGATACCGTCGATGATCACCCGCGCGGCCTTGGGGCCCGCATTAAACCAATGCTGCGGCGGGGCCGTGACCGTGGTGACCGAGGTTTTCGATCATCGGCGGCTGACTAAGTTTCAGACCGGGTTCGAGGGTCTCTACGTGCGCCCTGTCGAACGGGACGCAGGCCCGCTGCCGGATGCCTTTCGCGCCAGGTTGATGCGCGCAGGTCAGGCGCAGACCCCGATGCCGGTCACACTGAATAGCGGCTGGCTGGCCGAGTCTCTGTGGCAGGCGACCCGGCAGGTCGTGATCCACGGGGCCGGACACGTGGGTCGCGCATTGGCGCAAGTGCTGGCCCCGCTGCCACAGTTTCGGGTGCTGTTGTGTGATCCTCGCGCCGGTTTCCTTGAAGGTTTGCCCGCAGGTATCGGCACGAACCCCGCCGCATGGGGGGACGCGCTGGACCGTGCAGACGCGGATGCGGCGCACTTCATCATGACCCCCGAACATGATCAGGACCTGTCGCTGTGCCATCTGTTGCTGGGGCGTGACTTTGCCTTTGCCGGGCTGATCGGGTCCGACACCAAATGGGCGCGGTTTCGCAAAAGGTTGTCGGTCTTGGGTCACAGCCCTGACCGGATTGCCCGAATCACGTGCCCGATCGGGGATCTGGGTCTTGGCAAACACCCGCAGGCGATTGCGCTTGGCGTGGCGACACAACTGCTGCAGTTTACACCGGCAAGGATCGTCGCAAAGGAAAGCTGCACATGACCGACACGCCCCTTCTGCTGCTGTCTGGACTGACCAAGGCCTATCCGGGCGTTGTCGCCAATGATGATGTATCGTTGCACATCGCCCCTGGCGAGGTGCACGCCCTGCTGGGTGAAAACGGGGCCGGGAAATCGACGCTGGTCAAGATGATCTATGGGCTGGTCAAGCCCGACAGCGGGACCATGCAGATGCACGGGGTCAATTTCGCGCCCAATGAACCGCGCGCCGCACGGGCGGCGGGCGTTGGCATGGTGTTTCAGCATTTTTCGCTGTTTGACGCGCTCAGTGTCGCCGAAAATATTGCACTGGGTATGGAGCATGCGCCGAAGCTGCGTGCGCTTAGTCAGCGCATCCGTGACGTCTCGGAGGCATATGGCCTGCCGCTGGCCCCCGACCGGATCGTGGGCGATCTGTCGGCGGGAGAACGGCAGCGGGTCGAGATCATCCGCTGTCTGCTGCAAGACCCAAGGCTGCTGATCATGGACGAACCCACATCGGTTCTGACCCCGCAGGAGGTCGAAATATTGTTCAAGACGCTGCGCAAGCTAAGCACCGAAGGGACCGCAATCTTGTACATCTCGCACAAGCTGGAAGAGATCCGGGTCCTGTGCGACAGCGCCACAATTCTGCGGTTGGGCAAAGTTGTCGGCCACTGCACGCCGTCTGAGACTTCGGCCCGCGAGATGGCCGAGATGATGGTGGGCAGCATTTTGAAAACGCCGACGCGGGCCGGCAAGACCCCTGGTGACGTCCGGCTGGATCTGCAGGGGCTGAGCGTCGCATCCCCAAGCGCGTTCGGCATGCCCTTGCGTGAGATCAGCGTTCAGGTGCGTGCGGGCGAGGTTTTGGGCATCGGCGGGGTGGCGGGCAATGGACAAGATGAATTGTTGGCCGCGCTGTCGGGGGAACTGCGCGCGAAGGCGGGTATGATCCTTTTCCAAGGTCAGGATGTCGGACATCTGGGGCCGACGCCGCGCCGGGCCCTTGGCATTTTGACTGCCCCCGAAGAGCGACTGGGCCACGCGGCGGTCCCTGACATGTCTTTGACGGAAAATGCGATGCTGACGGGTGCCGTGCGTGAAAGGCTGGACCGCGGCGGCATGCTGAACTGGCCCGCCGCCAAGGAATTTGCCACGCGGATCATTCAGCAATTTGACGTGCGCACGCCGGGGCCGGGCAACGCGGCGCGGTCCCTGTCGGGGGGTAATCTGCAGAAATTCGTGATCGGCCGCGAGGTGCTGCAACGCCCGGACGTGTTGGTTGTGAACCAGCCCACATGGGGAGTCGATGCGTCCGCTGCGGCGGCAATCCGGCAAGCCTTGCTGGATCTGGCGGAAAACGGCACTGCGGTGATTGTAATCTCGCAAGACCTGGACGAGTTGATGGAAATCTCGGACCGGTTCGCCGCGCTGAACGAAGGTCGGTTGTCAGAGCCGCGTCCCGCTCAGGGATTGAG
>JBFGFW010000189.1:0-5420 GCA_041579395.1 Sulfitobacter sp. | reverse complement strand
GTGCTCTACCGCTGAGCTAATCACCCCCTATGTAACACGAAAACCGGCACCCCAAACAAAAACGGGGCGCGAAATTTCCGCGCCGATAGGGGGGCTATAAATAGAGTCGCAGACATGATCAAGGGGTTTTGGCTTTGTAAAAACATGCGCTATGTTCATTTTCGAAAGGTGCGCCCATGCCACACACCGCTTACGAAGTTGTCCACCCCGACCGCAATCGGTCGTGTGTGGTGTTTGCTTCGCCTCATTCGGGGCGCAACTACAGTTTTTCCTTTCTGCGTTCCAGCGTTCTGGATGATCACGCGATCCGGTCATCCGAAGATGCTTTTGTAGATCTATTGTTCAATGCCGCCCCGCGGTTTGGCGCGCCGTTTCTGATGGCTGGTGCGCCGCGCGCCTATCTTGACCTGAACCGGTCCTGCGACGAATTGGACCCGTCGTTGATCGACGGCGTTCGGCGTCAGGGGCATAACCCGCGCATCGCGTCGGGGTTGGGGGTGATCCCGCGCGTGGTGGCCAATGGCCGCGCGATCTATCGGGGCAAGCTGACCTTTGAGGAGGCCCAGCGGCGGCTGAACACCTATTGGCACCCCTACCACAACATGCTGCAAAGGCTCCTGGATACCGCGCATCTGCGGCACGGGCAGGCGGTGCTTATCGATTGCCATTCGATGCCCCACGAGGCGATGGACGGCGTGGCCCGCCAAGGGATGAAGCGCCCGGACGTGGTGTTGGGGGATCGGTTCGGTGCCGCAGCCAGCAGCGATGTCGTGGACCGGGTCGAGGCGGCCTTTGCCAACGCGGGATTCAACGTCACACGCAACACCCCTTTTGCAGGGGCCTATATCACGCAGGCCTACGGGCGTCCGTCGCGCGGCCAGCACGCTGTGCAGATCGAACTGGACCGGTCGCTTTACATGAACGAGGCGCTGGTGCGTCCGAACGGCAATTTCGAAGCGGTGCAGAATGCACTGCGGTCGGTCGTCGCCGAAATTGCGACCATCGGTCAGGGACGGGTACCGCTGGCGGCTGAATGATCAGCGCAGGGCACGGCCTTTGACGATGGCCTTGTCGCCAAACTTTTCACGAATGGCATCTGTGGCGCGTTCGGCCTTGCCGCGACGCTGCGCATCCGGGTCCAGCAGATCACCTGACAGATCGGCCCCTACGGCGGTGCCAAGGTCGGAAATGCCGCAACCCAGCAGACGATAAGGGCCTGGGTCGTTCAACTGGTCAAACAGCCCCCGTGCGGTGCGGTATATGCGGTCCGCCAGTTGTGTCGGATCATAAAGCGATACGCGCCGGGTGATCAGCGAAAAATCCGCGCGCTTGAGCTTGAGCACGACCACACGCCCGGCCAGCCCCTTGGCCTTGGCGCGGTCGGCGACCTTTTGAGCCATGCGCCACAGGTGACCATCCAGCAGCTCGGGGTCGGACGTATCATCGTTGAACGTTGTCTCGTTGCTGATCGATTTCATCGGCTCATGCGCGGACACACGTCGCTTGTCCTGCCCCCGCGCCAAATGCCAAAGCCGGTCGCCCATCCCGCCAAATCGTGCCACTAGGTCGGTGTGTTCCCACCGCAGCAGATCAGAAAACGTCTGGATACCGGCCTTGTTCAGCGAGGCCAGCGTAGCAGAACCCACGCCCCAGATCAGATTGACCGGCTTGTCTTTCAGAAAACTTTGGGTGTCCGCAGCGCCGATCACCGAAAACCCGTGCGGCTTATCAAGATCGGATGCGACCTTGGCCAGAAACTTGTTGTGTGACAGCCCGATGGATCCGGTCAGCCCCAGATCGGTTTTCATCCGTCTGACCAGCCGCGCCAACATCACCGCAGGCGGCGCGCCGTGCAGTTTGGTGGTGCCGGTCATGTCCAAGAACGCTTCGTCCAGCGATAGGGGCTGCAGGGCGGGGGTCAGTTCCTCCATCATAGCGCGGATGGCGCGGGACGCTTCGACATAGGCGTCCATGCGCGGTTTGATGATGATCGCCTCGGGGCAAAGTTTAAGCGCCTGAAACATCGGCATCGCGGACTTTACACCCTTGATGCGTGCGATATAGCAGGCGGTCGACACGACGCCGCGACGTCCCCCGCCGATGATCACCGGCTTGCCGTTCAGCGCGGGGTTGTCGCGTTTTTCGACAGAGGCATAAAAGGCATCGCAATCCATGTGTGCGATGGACAGATCGAACAGTTCGGGGTGCGACAGCACGCGTGGACTGCCACACGCCGGACAGCGGCGCGCAGGGGCAATCTGGGACAGGCAGTCGCGGCAAATGGCGGGCATGATGGCAATGTGGGGCTCATGATCGGACAGGGCAAGTTTAGCGCAAGCCACCACGGGTGAACATAGGCTTTGGTCGGGCCGGGACTGATCACGCTTTGGGGGAAAAGAAAGACCCCCCGCAAAGAGGCGGGGGGAGGTGACGAACATCAGGAAGAACCAGTTCGTCGGGGAGTATCACCAAAGTAAGGTTACCATACGAACGTCATTCTACATAGGTAGTTTTGAAAAGTTAAAGTTTCAGGCGTGGTTCTGTTACTGATTTGACACAGATGCCCGCCGCGCCGGATGCGGCTAAGGCAGTTCGGCAAGGATCGCGCGGGCGGCGGCGGCAGGGTCTTTGGCCTGCCAGATCGGGCGACCAACGACGATGTGATCGGCACCATCGACGATGGCGTCGCACGGTGTCGCGACCCGTTTCTGATCGCCCAACGCAGCCCCTTGCGGACGCACACCCGGTGTGACGATCAGCTTGCCTTGCGCTTCGGGCAGGGCGCGGATCAAGGCGGCTTCTTGCGGGGAAGCGATAACGCCGTCTGCCCCGGCATCGAAAGCACGACCGGCGCGCAGTGCGACCAGATCAGGGATATCGCCATGCTGGATCAGGGCAGCATCCAGATCGGCACGGTCCAGGGACGTCAGGATCGTCACAGCCAAGATCTTGGTTTTGGAACCGGCAGCCCCCTGCATCGCAGCGCGTACCACATGCGGGTCGCCATGCACCGTCAGAAAATCCAGATCAAATTTGGCCAGTCCGCGCACCGCTGACTCGACCGTGGCACCGATATCAAACAATTTCATGTCCAGAAAAATACGCTTGCCGTGTTCCTGGATCAACTCGTTTGCCAGACCAAGCCCGCCGCCGGTCAGCATGCCAAGTCCGATCTTGTAGAACCCGACCGCGTCGCCCAACTGTGTCGCCAGCTCCAATCCGGCAACGGCGTGGGGGACGTCAAGGGCAACAATCAGACGGTGATCAGACATGGGCGCGCTCCGTAAAAGGGGATGATGGCAGGCGCGTGTGCTTTACGGCGTGCGGTGTCGCATGTCCATGAAAAGTGGTTGCGGCAAAAAAAACCCGGATGACGCAAAGGTCACCCGGGACAGTAGGTCAGAGACGTCGCAGGCAGGCAGCGGTCTCTGGTATTGCGGAAGATTGCATCGGGACAGATGCAAAAGGCAGTTCCGCGAATTCGGGAAATCAGGCGGCGCGCAGGCCGGGCAGCTTGAGGACTTCTTCAAGCCACGTTTTTGGATCAAACCGCGGCCGACCACTGCGCTGGGGCGGCGTCTGGCGCTTGATCTCGGAATGAAGCCCACCGCGGCCCGAGTGTCGGCGCAGGGCCTGCTTGCTCAGGCCTGTGGCGGCATCTTTGTATGATAGCGTAATCGGGGCGCAGATTGAACATGCGTACTTGCGTGAACGGTCACCGTCATGGACCGTAACGACCGCCTCAAAGCTTTGCTCTGCGGCATTGTAAAATACATCGCTCATCTGGATTGGGTTCGTCTGCATGTGTCGCACCTCATCGATTTACGTCTGCTACTCGTTAAGCGAAGCTGATTTTTATTTTGCTTCTAAGTGTTAAACACGACTGTGACGAAAAAGTTCCACTATCCTGTCGCGATTATGTGGATAAAGATAATTTTCCTTTCAAAAACAGTCAATTGCACTGTTGATAATTTTTACTTGAAATAGGCGGAAATTTGCGTATGCGCGGTTTAGTTTAACGTTATCAGGCACTTCTGATTCTGGTCATTGTCCAATAAATGCGCTGAATATTGCTTGTGGCGCTTGTAAAAACTTTCGGCGTTAGTCGTCGTACCCGACTTGAATCGGGCCCGGTGATCCCCAAGTTGGAACCAAGGTTCAAAAAAAGATGTGCCGCCGGGCGGGTATCTTAAAGTTGAACGCTTTTTGAAAAGGAGAACGCCATGGACTTGAGCAAGTTCACGGAAAGATCACGCGGCTTCATTCAGGCGGCGCAGACAATCGCCACACGGGAAAGCCACCAGCGGCTAACCCCGGAACACTTACTTAAAGCATTGATGGACGACGATCAGGGGCTTGCCAGCAACCTGATCGCGGCCTCGGGCGGCAACCCTGCGCGGGTCGTCGAGGCATTGACGCTGTCACTGGGCAAGTTGCCCAAGGTATCGGGCGATGCGGCGCAGGTGTATCTTGATAATACCACCGCAAAAGTTTTGGTCGAAGCCGAAGCATTGGCCAAGAAGGCAGGCGACAGCTTTGTGCCGGTCGAACGGATTTTGATGGCGCTTTGCATGGTCAAATCCGGTGCGAAAGACGCGCTTGAGAACGGCAATGTCACTGCACAGGGTCTGAATGCGGCTATCAACGACATCCGCAAGGGGCGCACGGCCGACACGGCAAGCGCCGAAGAAGGATATGACGCGCTGAAGAAATACAGCATGGATCTGACCGAGCGTGCCCGCGAAGGCAAGATCGACCCGATCATTGGCCGGGACGAAGAAATTCGCCGTGCGATGCAGGTACTTAGCCGCCGCACCAAGAACAACCCGGTTCTGATCGGTGAACCCGGTGTGGGTAAGACCGCCATCGCCGAAGGCCTTGCCTTGCGCATCGTCGACGGTGACGTGCCTGAATCGCTGCGCAACAAGCGGTTGTTGGCGTTGGACATGGGTGCGTTGATTGCCGGTGCGAAGTACCGAGGCGAGTTCGAGGAACGTCTAAAGGCGGTTCTGACCGAAGTCACCGAAGCGGCGGGCGAGGTGATCCTGTTCATTGATGAGATGCACACGCTTGTCGGAGCTGGCAAGGGCGAGGGTGTGATGGACGCGGCCAACCTGATTAAACCGGCGTTGGCGCGGGGTGAATTGCACTGCGTCGGGGCGACCACCTTGAATGAATACCGCAAATACGTCGAAAAAGACGCAGCACTTGCGCGGCGGTTCCAGCCTGTGATGGTGAACGAGCCCACGGTCGAGGACACGATTTCGATCCTGCGCGGCATCAAGGAAAAATATGAACTGCACCATGGTGTGCGGATCAGCGACTCGGCGCTTGTGGCGGCGGCGACGCTGTCGCACCGCTATATCACCGACCGCTTTTTGCCGGACAAAGCCATCGACCTGATGGACGAAGCCGCCAGC
>JBFGFW010000188.1:0-5459 GCA_041579395.1 Sulfitobacter sp. | reverse complement strand
GTCGAGGCGGGACGCAGCTTTGATTTGGGCGAAAACACCCGGTTTCGGCCGTTCGTGGCCGGACAGGCGGGGGCTGAAACGCTGTTGCGCGCCGGGTTCGACATTACCATCGGACGTATCGGTCAGGCCGAACTTATGGTGCGCGATGGAACTTCGGGCCACCGCTACAGGGTGATCCAGAACACCGCGCTGACAGGGTTCAGTTTTGTGCTGGGGGCCGATACCGCCTATGTCAGCGAAAGCGTCTATCTGCCCGCCGATCGCGGCTATGGGTTGACCGATCACCGCGACCGCGTGCGCCTTGGCCTGCATTGGCAAGGCGAAAGCACATCCGCCTTTTACGGGATCACGTGGCTGGGCAAGGAATATGTATCCCAGCCCGATGACCAGATCGTGGGATCTGTAAGGGTAAATTTCGCCTTCTGAGGGTCGCATATGGTGGCTGGAGCTTTCTAAGCCACCACATTTGGTAGACGGTCCACGTAAACTGGCGGTTGTAAGCACTTTTGCAACGCCTTGGAATCCTTGGAAAATCTGGCCTTCCCAGATATGAGGGTTTTTGCTACGCTGACCTCAATTAAAAAACGACGAGGCGGGTGAACAGTGGTGAAAACGGGCTTTAAGGGCACGTTTGTCGTAAGCTGGTCGCAGACAGAAATAGATGGGCTAGAAGCCGCGCCGGTGCATTCTCTCAAAGTAGGGGCCGCATGGGCATGGAGAGGCGACGCGATCCGCGTTGACGGCCCTAATGATGTATTGCGGCTGGATCAGGCAGACGGCGCGGAAAATTTGCGCAAACGTGCGGCACGTATGGTGCATCGCCTTGTGGGCGCGGCGTTGGATCAAGATGCGCCTCCGGTACGCAAAGTGCCCAAGTATGATGACCATTCAACCCTGATGGACAACAGCTTTGTCGTCACGGACGGCGGCAAAAGCTATACCATCACACTGATCGAAGTGGGTCGCGGCAGCCAGCCTTTGCTGATGTTTCTGGACGAAATTCCGCCTCGGAAATGTGATTTGTGGATCGTGCATCACACGTTGGGCGCAAGCCCGATGGACAAGGTCGCGCAAGGTGGCGGCGTGATCTGCTTTACCCCCGGCACATTGATCAGGACCGACAACGGCGTGTCGCGCATCGAAGACCTGACTGAAGAGGATCATGTTCAGACCAAGGACAACGGCATGCAACCGATCCGCTGGATCGGCAAACGCCGGATGAGCGGCGCGCGCCTGTTTGCAATGCCGCAACTGCGCCCGGTTCGTTTTCACGCCAATGCGCTTGGGCTTGCCCGGCCCGACCGTGATCTGCTGGTGTCGCCCAGCCACCGCCTGTTGATCAAAGGCGACGTGGCGCTAAGCCTGTTCAACACGCCCGAAGTTCTGGTGACCGCAAAGGATCTGATCAACGGGTCCAGCGTCACCGTAGATGCCCACGCGCGCGAAGTAACCTATATCCATCTGCTGATGGACACCCACCAGATCATGTGGGCCAATGGGGTCGAGACCGAAAGCTTCCACCCCGCGTCGGCCGCACTTGAATCGTTGGACGCACATGATCGCGCCCGATTGCTGGACCGATACCCGCAACTTTCATTCGATCCGCATACCTATGGCAGTTATGCGCGGCGCAACCTCAGCAAGTCCGAGGCGGCAATATTAAGCCACGCCGCGTAAGGCAACATGCGCGGTGCCTAGCTGGCTGATTTGCCCGCGATAAGGGCTTGGATGATCGCCCGCGCGCTGTCGCTGGACCAATCGGCGTCGCCGCGCAGACGGGCAATTTCGCGGCCTTCGGGGTCCATGATAACTGTGATGGGCAGGCCAAATATACCCATCTGGCTGGCCAATGCCTGTTTGGGATCTTGATGCCGGGGCAAAAGGTCAACGCCCGCTTCCTCGAAAAACCGTTTGATGCCTTCGGGTGAATTGCGCCCCGTTGCAATCGTCAACACCTCAAAGTCTTCGCCGCCAAATTCCTTTTGCAGAGCGTTGAGTTGCGGCATCTCTTTGCGGCAGGGCGCACACCAGGTGGCCCAAAAATTGATCAACACGTATTTGCCGCGCCAATCCTCGAGCGTTGCTTCGCCCGCGTCATCCGCCAGTTGGAACGCCACGGTCGATGTGGCAACCGGCGCGTCATGGACGACCAGCTTCTTCATGTCACCGTCGCGCAGGGGGATGATATCGGTCCCTTGGCCAAAGCTGGGGTTTGCACCGACCGTAAGGGCCGTATAAACGAGCGCGAGCAGAATTCTTTTCATTGTCCCTCCAAGGGGGTTGCCGAATGACCGATACGACGTCGAACAAAATGTGGGGGGGCCGATTTGCCGCCGGTCCGGACGCGATCATGGAAGCGATCAACGCCTCGATCGGGTTTGACCAGCGCATGGCCGCCCAGGATATTGCCGGGTCGCGTGCGCATGCGGCGATGCTGGCCGCACAAGGTATCATCACAGATAGCGACGCCGACGCCATTCGGGAAGGCCTTCTCACGGTGTTGTCAGAGATCGAAGGCGGAACGTTTCAGTTTTCGACCGCACTGGAAGACATCCACATGAACGTCGAGGCGCGCCTGAAAGAGGTGATCGGTGAACCCGCTGGCCGTCTGCACACGGGCCGGTCGCGCAACGATCAGGTGGCGACCGATTTCAAGCTTTGGGTGCGCGACCAGTTTGACGCCGCCGAAAACGGACTGCTCGCGCTGATCCGCGCGCTGCTGGGGCAGGCCGAGGCGGGGGCCGCTTGGGTGATGCCGGGGTTCACGCACCTGCAGACTGCACAACCCGTAACATGGGGCCATCACATGATGGCCTATGTCGAGATGTTCGGCCGCGATCTGAGCAGGATGCGCGATGCGCGGGCCCGGATGAACGAATCCCCGCTGGGGGCCGCCGCACTTGCCGGCACGTCCTTTCCGATTGACCGCGAGATGACGGCGCGTGCCCTTGGCTTTGACCGGCCTGCCGCCAACAGTCTGGATGCCGTCAGCGACCGCGACTTTGCATTGGATTTCCTGGGCGCGGCGTCGATTTGTGCCATGCACCTGAGCCGCTTTGCGGAAGAGCTGGTAATCTGGTCGTCGGCGCAATTTCGGTTCGTGACCCTGTCGGATCGGTTTTCGACCGGGTCCAGCATCATGCCTCAGAAAAAGAACCCCGATGCCGCAGAGCTGATCCGCGCCAAGATCGGCCGCATCATGGGGGCCAACGTGGCGCTGATGATGGTGATGAAGGGGCTGCCGCTGGCCTATTCAAAGGACATGCAGGAAGATAAAGAACAGGTGTTTGACGCCGCAGACAACCTGATGCTGGCGCTGGCAGCGATGGAAGGCATGGTCAAGGATATGTCGGCCAATCGCGATCATCTTGCCGCCGCCGCCGGGTCCGGCTTTTCCACTGCCACCGATCTGGCGGACTGGCTGGTGCGGGTTCTGGGGTTGCCGTTCCGCGACGCCCATCACATCACCGGCGCGCTTGTGGCGATGGCTGAAAAGCAGGGCTGCGACCTGCCTGACTTGACGTTGGAGCAGATGAAATCGGTCCACCCCGACATATCAAATGCTGTTTTTGAGGTTCTTGGCGTGGAAAATTCCGTCAATTCACGTATATCTTACGGCGGAACCGCACCGCAGCAGGTGCGCGCGCAGGTCGCACGTTGGAAAGGGATCGTCGGATGAAACACAGTATTGCAGCCTTGGTTTTGATGTTGCTCGCTGCCTGTGGGGCAGACGGTGAGCCGCAAAAGCCGCAGGTTAACGGCACAGTGACGCTGTCAAACGCAGGCGCGTCGGTCGGCACTGGCGTCAGCGTCGGGCGCGGGCCGTTCCGGCTGGGACTGGGTGTGGCGCTGTGATCCGGCTAGCGGGTTTGATCGCGCTGGTCAGTTTGCTGTCCGCCTGCGGTGCCACCAATCCGGATGCTGCGGATAAATACACGCACCCCCGGCAAGAACCATCCAATTTGACACCCGGCGTTCACCTGTCGGGAGAGGTGAAAATCGGTCTTTCAAAAAGGCTCTGACATGTCAGTCTTGCGCATGGTCTATCTGGCGTTGGCCCTGTGGGGGGCGATCCACCCGATGTATTATTTCATCATCTGGTTTCAGGCCAATGGCATTGATCTGTCCGGGATGATCGAGGCATGGCACGCCAATGCCGCCGCCAGCGGGTTGGTTTGGGATCTGTCCATCGCCGCGATTGCATTGACGGTATGGATCATCGCAGAAGTCGCGGTGCGGCGAAATTGGCTGGCGCTGATTGCCATTCCCGCAACCTTTGCTATTGGGGTAAGCTGTGGCCTGCCGCTTTATCTATTTCTGCGGACGGCCCCGATAAGATAGCGTCGGAGCCTCCGGCGGGGATATTTCGGAGCCAGAGAAGATGGATCATTTCCTGTACCGCGACGGCGCGCTTTTCGCGGAAGATGTTGCCATCTGTGAAATTGCGGCTGCGGTCGGCACCCCGTTCTATGTCTATTCCACGGCGACGCTGTTGCGGCACTTCAAGGCCTTTGACGAGGCATTGGATGGCATGGACCATCTGGTGTGCTATGCGATGAAGGCCAATTCCAACCAAGCGGTGTTGCGAACGCTGGCGCAGGCCGGGGCGGGAATGGATGTGGTGTCGGGCGGCGAATACAGGCGTGCCAAAGCAGCCGGTGTTCCGGGCGACAGAATCGTGTTTTCAGGGGTCGGCAAGACAGCGGCCGAAATCCGGCTGGCACTTGAAGGCGGCATCCGTCAGTTCAACGTCGAATCCGAGCCCGAGATGGTGGTGCTGGATCAGGTTGCGCAATCGCTCGGGGTCGTGGCCCCGATCACCATCCGGGTGAATCCCGATGTTGATGCCAAGACCCACGCCAAGATTGCCACGGGCAAGTCCGAGAACAAGTTTGGCATCCCGATTGCGCGGGCGCGCGACGTGTACCGCATGGCTGCGGCGATGCCCGGTCTGGAGGTGATCGGCATCGACGTTCATATAGGCAGCCAGCTGACAGATCTTGCGCCGTTCGAGATGGCCTATCAGAAGGTGGCAGAACTGACCGTGCAATTGCGGCAAGACGGTCACGACATCCGCCGCCTTGATCTTGGGGGCGGCCTGGGCATCCCCTATGAGCGGTCCAACGCCGCACCGCCGTTGCCCACCGATTATGGTGCGATGGTGCAGCGCACATTGGGGCATCTGGGTTGCGAGATCGAGATTGAACCGGGCCGCCTGATTGCGGGCAATGCGGGCCTGATGGTCAGCGAAGTGATCTATGTCAAATCCGGCGAAGGGCGCGATTTCCTGATCCTTGACGGGGCGATGAACGATCTGATCCGGCCAGCTATGTACGACGCCTATCACGATATTATCCCTGTCGTTGAAAGCCCCCCGGGTGCCGAGCAGCAACCCTATGACGTTGTAGGTCCGGTGTGCGAATCTGGTGATACCTTTGCCAGGCAGCGCATGATGACCC
>JBFGFW010000187.1:0-5462 GCA_041579395.1 Sulfitobacter sp. | reverse complement strand
GGAAACCGAGCTGCGAAAACTGCCACAGCTTTGATACGCTGGCCTGGAAAACACCGCCCATGTCCGAAGTCGCCATGCCCGGTGGTGTCCAGATGCTACCGCTGATTGTCGGAGCCATCGAAGACAATTCCGGGGCGGACGCCAAGCCACCCGTCGCAACCCGTAGCGACATTGAAGAGGCAGAGTTGATCGTCGATGCGCCCGAGGGCACAGAGGCACCGAAAGGATCGGTTGCGACCGCCGGCCCATAGTGCCGGCCAGATCCAGATAAACAAAGGCCGGTGTTGGATATTGCGATCCGATATCGGCCTTTTGCATGTCGGCCCCTTACAAACAAACCCGCCCACCCATTACATTTGGTGGATGGCTGATTATGTAATGGGCGACGCAGTCAAAGGATATTTTCCATGGCCAATCATCATCTCGTCACCCTTCCTGTCACTGGCATGACTTGCGGTGCGTGTGCCAGCCGCGTTGACAAGGCGCTGCGTGCCGTGCCGGGCGTTACAGATCTGTTTGTCAATCTGGCCTCTGAAACTGCGCAATTGCAGCTTCAGAATTCCGCAGCTGTAAATGGTGTAGTGGCGGCGCTTGACGCTGCCGGATATCCCGCGGGTACCGAACAAACGCGCTTGCAGATCACTGGCATGACCTGCGCCAGTTGCGTGGGCAAGGTCGACCGTGCCCTGCGCGCCGTGCCCGGCGTGGTAGAGGTGAACGTTAATCTTGCAGATGATTCCGCTGTGGTCACCCACGCCGCCGGGTTGGTTGCGTTGGATGCGCTGACGCAGGCGTCAACGGCTGCCGGGTACCCCGCGACAGTTGCAACCAAGACGACAACGCAGGATCACGCCAGCCTCAAGCGGGAGGAAGCCCAAGAGATAGGCCGCTCCTTCTGGTTGGCTGCGGCGCTGGCGGCACCGGTCGTGATTCTGGCGATGGGCGCGCATATGATCCCCGGCATGCACCATTTGATCGGGCAGACAATCGGCCATCAGGCAAGCTGGTTGATCCAATTCGCGCTGACGTCTGCATTGATCCTGGGGCCGGGCCGCAGGTTCTACGTCAAGGGTATTCCCGCCCTTTTGCGTGGCGCGCCTGATATGAACAGCCTCGTCGCCTTGGGGACCGGTGCGGCGTTCGCTTACTCCACAGTTGCACTGTTTCTGCCGTCGGTGTTGCCCGCGATCGCCCGCGAGGTCTATTTCGAAGCTGCCGCGGCAATTATCGCGCTGATCCTTTTGGGCCGTTGGCTCGAGGCGCGCGCCAAGGGCCGCACCGGTGCCGCCATTCAAAGGCTGATCGGCCTGCAACCACGTTCGGCGCGGGTCAAGCGGGGTGCTGACTGGGTGGATGTGGATATTGCCGAACTGAAGGTCGGGGACGAAATACTGATCCGTCCGGGCGAACGTCTGCCCACCGATGCCGTGGTTCTGAAAGGTGAATCGCGCGTCGATGAAAGCATGATCACCGGCGAACCCATGCCCGTGCGCAAAATGGTTTCCGACAAGGTGACGGGCGGCACCGTGAATGGCGATGGCAGTCTGACCTGCCGCGTTAAGTCGGTGGGCGACGATACGACATTGGCGCAGATCATTCGCATGGTGCAGCAGGCCCAAGGCGCGCGGTTGCCCATTCAGGGGTTGGTGGATCAGGTCACGCTGTGGTTCGTACCCGCCGTCTTGGGTCTGGCGACGCTGACCGTGATCGTCTGGGCGGTGCTGGGGCCTGAACCTGTTCTGTCGCATGCGCTGGTTGCGGGTGTGTCTGTGCTGATCATCGCATGCCCTTGCGCCATGGGACTGGCGACGCCGACGTCGATCATGGTGGGTACTGGCCGTGCTGCGGAACTGGGCGTGCTGTTTCGCAAGGGCGACGCGCTGCAGGCACTTAGCGGGATGGACATCGTCGCATTGGACAAGACCGGCACCTTGACCGAAGGTCGCCCCGCGATGACCGCGCTGATCCCGGCACAGGGGTTTGACCACGACACCTTGCTGCGGCAGATCGCGGCTGTGGAAATGCAATCGGAACACCCCATCGCCCGCGCCATCGTCGCGGCAGCCGATGGCGTCGACCTGCCCGAAGCTGAGGGGTTCGAAGCAATCAACGGGCAGGGCGTGAAAGCGCAGGTCGAAGGGCAATCGATCTTTATCGGGAATGCCCGTCTGATGGCTGGCGAAGGCATAGAGACAGCGATTTTTGCGGATGAATTTGACAGCCGCGCCGCACAGGGCGAGACGGTATTTTATGTCTCTGTTGCGGGTGAATTGGCCGGTCTTGTGGCAATTTCCGACCCGATCAAAAGCGATACCAAAGCGGCCATCGCGGCGTTGCACGAACGTGGCCTTCAGGTTGCAATGATCACCGGCGACGATCAGGCGACGGCCAACGCTGTGGCAAAGCAACTGGGCATTGATCACGTGGTGGCTGGCGTTCTGCCCGACGGTAAGATCGCAGCCCTTGATCGGCTGCGCAATGGCACCAAAAAGATCGCTTTCGTGGGCGACGGTATCAATGACGCGCCCGCGCTGGCACATGCCGACGTCGGGATCGCGATTGGCACGGGGACAGATGTGGCAATTGAATCGGCCGATGTCGTGTTGATGTCCGGCAGTTTGTCGGGGGTGAACAGCGCGATTTCCGTATCCCACGAAACACTGCGCAACATCCGGCAGAACCTGTTCTGGGCTTTTGGCTATAACGTGGCGCTGATCCCGGTTGCGGCGGGTGTGCTTTTTCCGCTGTTCGGCATTTTGCTGTCGCCAATTCTGGCGGCATTGGCGATGGCCTTTTCGTCCGTGTTCGTGCTGACCAACGCGTTGCGGTTGCGACGCATTAAAGTGCAGGTTTGATCCTTCCGGCGTGACTGGCCTTGATTTGGCGGATATTCCTTACGGAAATAGGATCGCAAAGGACCACGCCATGCCCGCTGCCGCATATGTTTTCGACCCTCCGAAACAGGCCAGTATCGCCGTCAAAGGATCAGATGCGCGGTTTCCGGTGCGGCGCATCTTTTGCGTTGGCCGCAATTACGAGGCGCATGCGATCGAGATGGGAAAAGACCCCAGCCGCGAGGCACCGTTTTTTTTCACCAAGCCTGCCGATGCGGCGCTGGATACGCCCTGTACCATTCCCTATCCGCCCCTGACGGAAAACCTGCACTATGAGATCGAATTGATCATCGCCATTGGCAAGGGCGGTGCCGACATTGCAGAAGCCGACGTGATGGACCACATTTGGGGCGCGTCCGTGGGCATTGATCTGACCCGCCGCGATCTGCAGACCGAAGCCAAGAATGCGGGGCGTCCGTGGGACTGGGGCAAAGCGTTTGACCTGTCCGCCCCGGTCGCGCCGATTGTGCCCATTGCCGATGTGCCGTCGGTCGAAGCCGGTCGAATCTGGCTCGCCGTCAATGGCACCGTCAAGCAGGATGCCGATCTGGCAGATCTGATCTGGTCGGTGCGCGAACACGTGTCGATCCTGTCGCAGTCGATGAGCTTGGCCGCCGGCGACATCATCATGACCGGCACGCCCGCTGGCGTTGGCGCGATTGTGGCGGGCGATGTGGTGACGGGCGGCGTTGACGGTATCGGCACGCTGGAGGTTACGATCGGCCCGCGCGCATGACCGACCTGATCCTGCACAATTATTTTCGCTCTTCGACATCTGTGCGGGTGCGTGCGGCGCTGAACCTCAAGGGGCTGCCCTTTGACTATGTGCCGCTGTCACTGCTGAAAGGCGAACATGCCGGGGCGGAACATCTGGCGCTGAATCCGTCCGGTCTGGTGCCCACGCTGGTCACACCGCAAGGGCCGCTTGCACAGTCGCTTGCGATTTTGGAATGGCTGGACGAAACCCACCCCGAACCCGCCTTGTTGCCCGCGGATCCGTGGGGGCGGGCCCGCGTGCGCAGTCTGGCCTATATCGTGGCGCTGGACATTCACCCGCTGAACAACCTGCGCATTCTCAAGCATCTTGAAACGGAATATGGCGTTGACGCCGCTGCCAAGGCCCTATGGTTCCGTAAATGGGCGGACGCCGGATTTACCGCACTTGAAACGCGTCTTGCGTCAGAGGGTGAAACCGGCGCGTTCTGCCACGGTGATACGGTAGGGCTGGCCGATCTTTGCCTTTATGCGCAGGTGTTGAACAATGCGCGGTTCGACGTGGACATGACCCGTTACCCCACAATTCAACGGATCCACGACAATTGTATGCAGATACCTGCCTTGATCGACGCGACCCCGGCCAACCAACCGGATGCGGCATAAAGTCTGAATTGCAGGGGGGCGTTGACTCGTCCCTGCCCGCACTACCTTAATCCCAAACATCGAATGGGAGAATGTTATGAATCGTATCTATGGTGCCCTTCTGGCGACAGCTTTTGCATTTCCGGCTTTTGCGGAAAGCCACAGCATGGGCGACGCCGCCGAGGGCGAAAAAGCGTTCGGAAAATGTAAATCCTGCCACGCAGTCGTTGATGACGCAGGTGAAATGATCCAGCGCGGCGGTAAAACCGGCCCGAACCTATATAACGTCGTGGGCCGTCAGGCTGGCGGGCTTGAAGACTTCAAATACAGCGACAGCATTGTCGCCGCAGGTGTCGCAGGTCTGATTTGGGACGAAGAGACTTTGGCCGCCTACATGGCAGACCCGACTGATTTCCTGCGCACCACGTTGGATGACCAAAAGGCCCGGTCGAAGATGTCTTTCAAGCTGCGCAAGGGCGGCGAAGACGTAGCGGCCTATCTGGCATCCGTTTCGCCAGCGGCCGAGGAGATGGCAGAAGAACCCAAAACCGAGTAGCAGCGCAGCTTGTTCGCACCACCAAGACCCGCCCCGTTGTAAAACCGGGCGGGTTTTCCTTTAGCGCTGCGTCATTGCCTTGCGGGTTTTGTCGGCGCGGGCACGGGCCTTTGCTGCCTGATCCGGCAGTCCCGACTTTTCATAGACATCCCCCAGCAGCAAGTTCAGCGGGATGCCTTCGGGATCGTAGGTGCGGCGCATTTCCAGCACCTGCTGCGCGGCAGACACGCGGCCATCCTGCACCAGCGCATTAAGGTGTATTTGTTCGAACAGGTCGCGCTGTGCGTGACTGCCCCCGCATTCCGCCATCCGGGGCAGGGCGCGGCCCAACTGGGTGATGGCGGCGGGCCAATCGCCTTGGGTGTGCGCGATGATGCCTTTGGCTGCGGGCAATGCCACGTCCAGCCACGCACCATGATCGTATTGCGCCGCGTCCGCAGCCCGGTCGCTGATCGCCTGCAACAAAGCGTGCGCTTCGGGTTTTCCGGTGCGCCCTAGTGCATAAAGATACTGCAGCGACAGAAACGCGTTCACCGTATCCCGGCCCCGCGCGGCGATGCGGTTTGACACGTCGTCCCAGCGGTCGCCCACATCCACGCCGGCAAATTCCATCCGTGCCAGCAGCGAAACTGCCCCGACCTGATCCTGGGAAT
>JBFGFW010000186.1:0-5474 GCA_041579395.1 Sulfitobacter sp. | reverse complement strand
TGCGGTCGGCCATCGGGCGGGCGCTGGTGGGGGATGCGGCAAATCAGGCGTGGGGCGTGATGGACGTGTTGTTGGCGACTGATTTTCCTGACATCAGGCTAAAGTCAGTGATCCATTCCGCGACCGAGGGTTCCGTGCTGATCATCCCGCGCGAAGGCGGCTATCTGGTGCGCATGTATATCGAGCTGGACAAGCTGCGGCCGGACGAACGGGTGTCACACAAGAACATCACCGAAGGTCAGTTGATCGCGGCAGCCCGTCGGATCATGGCCCCCTACCGACTGGACGTGAAAGAGGTCGCCTGGTGGTCGGTGTACGAGATCGGTCAGCGGTTGTGCGACCAATTTGATGATGCAGAAGCAGACACTAACCCACGGGTTTTCATTGCTGGAGACGCCGGACACACCCACAGCCCCAAGGCCGGGCAGGGCATGAATGTGTCGATGGCGGATGCGTTCAACCTGGGCTGGAAGCTGGCCGCGGTGTTGCGAGGGCAATCATCACCGTCGCTGCTGCGCAGCTATTCCGCCGAGCGGCAGAGCATCGCGCAAGAGCTGATCGATTTTGACCGCGCCTTTGCCAGAATGTTCAGCGCACGGCCCAATACCGGGAAGGCGGCAGCAATGGACGAAGTCGACCCCGCAGACTTTCAACGGTATTTCCAGAAACAGGGGCGTTTCACGGCCGGAACGTCGGTGCATTACAGGTCGTCGGCTTTGGTGGGCGACCCGGTGCATCAGCATCTTGCGCAAGGGTTGGTGATTGGAATGCGGTTCCATTCTGCACCCGTGATCCGGGTTGCAGACGCCAAGCCGGTGTATCTGGCGCATATGTTCAAGGCAGACGGGCGCTGGCGGATCATCGCATTTGTTGGCGCTGATGGCGATTTGGGAACGCTTTGCCGCTATTTAGGGTCTGATATGGCACCCGTCACGCGCTATACGCCCGACGACGCCGACGTGGACGCGGTGATTGATTTTCGCGCCGTGTTTCAGCAAGGCCACCGCGACATAGATCTGGGCAAGCTGCCCGATCTGCTGTTGCCGGAAAAGGGTCGCTTTGGGCTGACAGATCATGAAAAGGTATTCAGCGTCGACCCCAAGACAGATGTTTTCGACCTGCGGGGCATCGACCGCAATCAAGGTTGCGTGGTGATCGTGCGGCCCGACCAATTCGTGGCCCAAGTCCTGCCATTGGATGCCCATGAGAAGATCGCCGCGTTTTTTGAAATGGTATTGCTGCCGGTCAGATAGCGTCGCGCCGCTACACGTATGTATTTCTGATAATCAACATTATGCTATTATACCGACAGGTATTGATCGCGGATTTCGGGGTTGGCCTGAAGCTCGGCCAGAGAGCCGGTATATTTCTGCGTGCCGTGTTCGATGATCACGACGCCGTCGGCGACGGCCTGGGCGAAATGCAGGTTCTGTTCGGACAGCAGCACTGTCAGCCCTTCGCCTTTCAGTTGCAAAATGACGCGGGCCATTTGTTCGACAATCACCGGCGCGATCCCTTCGGAGGGTTCATCGAGCAGGATAAACGCCGGGTTGCCCATTAGCGTACGCGCGATCGTCAGCATTTGTTGTTCGCCACCCGACAGCGCCTTGCCCCGGTTGTTTTGGCGCTCGGCCAGGTTGGGAAACAAATCGAACACCATCGCCTCGGTCCAGGTCGTGCAACCCTCGCGCGGCGGTTGGCGTCCGACCTCGAGGTTTTCCAGAACCGTCAGCTGGGTAAAGATGCGGCGTTCTTCGGGGACATAACCCAGGCCGTTGCGCGCGACCTTGTGACTGGGCCAGCCGGTGATGTCCTGCCCTTTATAGGTGATGCTGCCGCTGCGGGGGCGCACCATCTGCATGATGGATTTCATCGTGGTCGTCTTGCCCGCGCCGTTGCGACCCAGCAGGGCCACGACTGTGCCGCCTGCGACGCTGAAGTTCAGATCGTTCAGCACATGCGCCTTGCCGTAATAGGAATTGACGCCTTTCACCTCAAGCATGTGCGCCCTCCTCGGCGGGTTTGAAAAGGGTGCCGCCGCCCAGATACACTTCTTGCACCTGAGGGTTGTTGCGGATTTCCTCGACCGTGCCGTTGGCGATCAACTTGCCCCGGTTCAGCACCATGATCCGGTGCGCATGGGCAAAAACCACGTCCATATCGTGCTCGGTGAACAGCACGCTGACGCCTTTGGCATCCAGAATATCCGCCGTCAGCTGCATCAGCGCGATGCGTTCACGCGGGGCCATGCCCGCGGTTGGTTCGTCCATCAGCAGCAGGATCGGGTCATGCGCCAGCGCGGTCGCGAGTTCCAGCCGCTTCAGATCGCCATAGGCCAGCACGGCGCAATGCCGCTCTGCCTGATCGGCCATTCCGACCGTGTCCAGCAGCGCCAATGCCTCGTCGCGGTAGAGTTTATGGGCAAAGCTGGTCAGCGAATATAGCCGCCGGTGATAGGACATCAGCGCCATCTGTACGTTTTCGACCACGGTCATCGATGCATAGGTCGCGGTGATCTGAAACGTGCGCCCCACCCCCATGCGCCAGATTTTGCGCGGCTGCATCCCGGCAATGTTCTTGCCCAGCAAGTGCACGCTGCCCGACGACGGCTTCAACTGCCCCATCAGCATGTTGAAACAGGTGCTTTTGCCCGCGCCATTGGGGCCGATCAACGCCAGCAATTCACCCTTGGCCAAATCAAAGCTGACGTTATCGACGGCCTTGATGGCTCCGAAATTGCGCGACAGATTGCGCACGGACAGGATCGGGCTCATGTCGGATCCTCTTGCGATTTCAGCAGGCCGATGCGTTCACCGGCCTTGCGCAGCGACCCTACGATGCCTTCGGGTGCCAGAATGACGACAAAGATGATCAGCATTCCCAAGGCAAGGCGCCAGTATTCAAAGCGGGTCAGGTAGTCTTTGACGCTTTCGAAGAAGGCACCACCGACCCAGCCGCCGGACAAGGTTTTGACCCCGCCCAGAAACACGACGATCAGCGCATCAAAGCTGCGCGCGGTTTCCAGTTCATTGGGGAAAATGCTGCCTTTTGAGAACACGAACAGCCCCCCTGCCAGCCCCGCCATCATGCCGGCAAAGGCAAAGGCGACCCATTGGATGCGCTTGGTGTTGATCCCCATCGCTTCGGCTTGGCGGGCGCTGTCGCGGGCGGCGCGCATGGCATACCCAAAGGGCGCGTGGGCCGCCTGACGCAGCAGCAAGATGCCCCCGACGCACAGCACAAGGGCGATGTAATAATAGACGTCATTGTCAGAGGCCCACGCCGATGGCCAGATGTTGACCAGCCCGTCATCGCCGCCCGTGACGTTGCCCCACTGGAACGCAAGGCTCCAGAGCAGTTGGCCGAAGGCGAGGGTCAGCATCGCGAAATAGACTCCGGTTGACCGCAGACAGACCCAACCGATGACGATGGCGGCCAACCCGGCGGACACGGGGGCCAGCACCAGCGCCAGTTCCATCGGGGTATCGGCATAGGTGACAAAAAGCGCGGCCGCATAGGCCCCGCCGCCATAGAACGCCGCATGACCAAAACTGACCAGCCCGCCCTGCCCCAGCATGAAATGCAAAGATGCAGCGAACAGGCAGAAGATCAGGATGTCGGTGGCCAGCACAACCGCAAAGTTGCCGCCATAAAGCGGCAGCAGCGCAAGGATCAACAGACCCACCGCCACCAGTGCGCGAATGCGGTTTCCGGCAGGTTTGACCGGGCGTTCGGGTTCGCCCATCTGGCCGTGTTCGCCGGCGACTTCCTCTTTTCCCAGCAGACCAAAGGGGCGCACCATCAGCACGATCACCATCACGACGAACATCAGCACCAGCGTCGATTGCGGGGCATAGGTGACGCCAAAGACATTGAGCACCGAAATGATGACCGCCGCCAGATAGGCCCCCGGCAGCGACCCCATGCCACCAATCACCACCACTACAAAGATCGACGACAGAATGGTGAAGTCCATCAGCAGATCGGCACCGCCCTTGGGCAATTGCAAGGCACCCCCCAGACCGGCCAGCGCACAGCCCAGAAAGAAAACGCCGGTGAACAGCCACGCCTGATTGACGCCAAGCGCGCCGACCATTTCGCGGTCTTGGGTGGCCGCGCGCACCAAGGTGCCGACGCGGGTTTTCGTGATCAGGTACCACAGGGCAAAGGCGACGAACGGGGTGATCACGATCAGCGCGATGTCGTATTTCGGGACGGGTTCGCCCAAGATACGTATCACGCCCTTGAGCCCCGGCGCACGCGGGCCCAGCAGATCCTGCGGCCCCCAGATCATCAGCGTCAGATCCTGAATGACCAAGATCACGCCAAAGGTGGCGACCAGTTGAAACAGTTCGGGCGCGCTGTAGACCGGGCGCAGCACGCAGATTTCGACGATCACGCCGATCAGCCCGACGATGATTCCCGCCAGCAGGATCGCGCCCCAGAAACCGACCATCCCCGGCAGCACCTGCATCAGAGAATAGCCGACATAGGCCCCCAGCATATAGAACGACCCATGCGCGAAATTCACCACACGCGTCACGCCAAAGATCAGCGACAGGCCAGAGGCAACCATGAACAATGCGCCAGCATTGGCAAGCCCAGTCAGAATCTGCGCAATAAAAAGGCCCATGGCCACCTCGTTACATCCGGGGGTAAGGGGTGCTCCGGAAGGGGTGCCTTCCGGAGCGGTGCCGGGTTATTCTGCCGGGCGCAGTTTGGCGACTTCTTCATCCGACGGCAGATAATCCGCGCCGTTGAGATAGGTCCATTCGGTCATCACGCCAGCACCGTCCTTGAGCATCGTCTTGCCCACAAAGGCACCCATGGTGGCCTGATTGTCGATTTCGCGAAAGGTGATCTCGCCAACCGGCGTTGCCACATTCAGCCCCTCGAACGCCATGCGGATTGCATCGCCTTCGGTGGATCCGGCTTTTGCAATCGCGGTCGCGACGGTTTCAGCCGTCATGTACCCGACCAGCGAGCCGAGTTTGGGCGTCTCGTTAAAGCGGGCCTGATAGGCGTCAACGAACGCTTTGTTGGCACCGTCCTTTTCGGTGAAATCATACCAAGGGTATCCGGTGACGACCCAACCTTCGGGGGCCTCGTCGCCAAGCGGTTCCAGATATTCAGGTTCGCCCGACAGCAGGCCATAGACCGTGCGCCCGTCGAACAGACCGCGTGTGGTGCCCTCGCGGACGAACTTTGCCAGATCGGGGCCAAAAGTGACGTTATAGATCGCGTCGGGCTTGGACCGCTCAAGCGCCTGAACTTCGGCACCGGCGTCGATCTTGAACAGGGCGGGCCACTGTTCGCCGACGAATTCAACCTCGGGCTTCAGCTTGGTCAGCACTTCCTTGAAGGCCGCGACCGCGTCCTTGCCATAGGCATAGTTGGGCGCGATGGTGGCATATTTCACGGCATCGGTCTTGGCGGCCTGTTCGGCCAGCATCGCGGCCTGCATATAGGTCGAG